>JAIXRT010000082.1 GCA_027485075.1 Cytophagaceae bacterium | reverse complement strand
AGTATTATTGGTTCGATGATTGGCGGGATAGCGGAGACACAAGAAATGTTGGATTACTGTGCGGAGCACGGAATTTTATCAGACGTGGAGATGATTTCTATGTCGGCCGTGAATGAGGCATATGAGCGGGTAATTCACTCAGACGTAAAGTATCGTTTCGTGATTGATATGAAGACGCTGTAAATTTTCCATAAAATTTGGAGTTACTGGTGACGCTGCCGGGGTCTTTATCCTCGGCAGCGTCACTATTTTACAGGACACACGTATACGAAAATTCAAATTTGGTCTAAATTAGAACTGGCTTGATGCCAGAAACTTTAGTTTTGGGCTTTCTTATTTTAAAGGCCTAGATATGAATCCGATAACAAGTTCATTGGCAGCTATTCTTGCTGCTGTTCCAAATGCAAACGCTACAAGCGTTTCTGGTGTTTTAACCACACAGTTAGAAAACATCTTAGGTACTTCGCTCGACATGAAAATTGCGGCTCAGACGTTTGAGATGGCCGAAAAGGCGGAAGCTCACGTTTTAGCCGAAATTAGTCGACTCCAACAAATTTTAGGTAGCGCTGGATCGCACAATGAATTTGCGCGTTGGATGGCTAGTTCAAAAGGTGAGGCCGTAGAAGTATCTACGGAGATATCAGAGGTATTGAATTTGTTTGATGAATGGAATGCGAAAACAGATGGAGCCATTCATGCGGCTTCGGAGGAAATTGCGCGTCATTGGAAAGAAGGGAAAGTAGATGTGAATGAGGCACATTGGTCTTTAGGTGAGGGGACGGCGACGCGTTTGACGGATGCTGAATTACGTTTACACACATTTACGAAGGGCTATGTGATGGAAAAGGCTGCAGCTGTGGCTATGGCTTCTCCAGGTGTGCATGGCCTTGTGTTGAACGTAGGAGGGGATATCTTGGTAAAAGGAGATTGGACGGAACCGGTTCGCGTGAGTGATCCACGTTTAGATGCGGAAAATGGTGCTTCGCTTGGAGTTGTTTCTTTGGAGAATAAATCAATTGCAACGAGTGGGAATTACCGTCGTGGTGAGGCATTCGATGGACAATGGTATTCTCACATCATGGATCCTCGAACGGGAATGCCTGCGCAAGATGTTGTATCTGCTACGGTGATTCACCCTGATGCGGTGACTGCTGGGGCTTTGGCAACGGCATTCAATGTACTTTCCGTATCAGAGTCGAAGGACTTAGCCGCAAATTATCAAGATCTAGATTATTTAATTGTTACCAAAAATGGCGAGCAAATAACGAGTGATTCTTGGGTAGCCACGAATCCTGAAACATCGATTTCGATGGTGAATGTGAAGGAGAAATTATGGGCGGCCAACCAAGAGTTGTTGATCAATATTCAAGTGGCGGATTTGGGTGGCGGAGCGCGCCGACCGTACGTCGCGGTGTGGGTAGAAGATGCGAATCATAAACCCGTACGTCGTTTGGCGCTTTGGTATCGGAAGCCTCGTTGGCTACCTGATTTACGGTCATTTTCCGAGTCACAACGGGAGTCGCCGATTGACTTAATGTCAATCACATCAGCCACGCGTTCAGCGGGAAATTATTCCTTAGTGTGGGATGGCAAAAACGATCAAGGCCAATTTGTCGAGCAGGGCAATTATACGATCTATATCGAGGCGGCGCGGGAGCATGGCTCGTATCAATTAATGAAGCAATCCATGAAATTTGATGGTAAAGCCAAAACCCAAGCCATCGCGGGTAACGAGGAATTGTCGGCCGCTAGTTTAGTTTACCGAACCAAATAAATATGAAAAGAACAGTTGCCGAATGGTCGAGATGGTTGCACATCTATTTGTCCATGTTCAGTTTTGTGATTGTGCTGTTTTTCTCGGTGACGGGATTGACGTTAAATCATTTGGATTGGTTTCCAGAGCAAGAGGTTCTGCAGGAGGCAGATGGCCGCCTTAATGTAGCTTGGGTAAATGCTGCAGATACAGCTCAGGTCAAAAAATTGGAGATTGTCGAGTTCTTGCGCGCTTCATACCACGTGAAGGGGCAGTTAAATGATTTTCGTATCGACGAAACTGAGTGTTCGATTTCATTCCAAGGTCCAGGTTACACGGCAGATGTGTTTGTAGATCGAGCGAAGGGGACCTTTCATTTGTCAGAGCGTGCATTGGGTGTTATCGCCTGGGCAAATGATTTACATAAAGGCAGAGATACAGGTCAGGGCTGGAAATGGGTGATTGATTTTTCGGCCATTTTCATGACGGTAATTTCCCTAACTGGGTTGATTCTCTTGTTATTTATCAAGAAAAAACGAGCCAATGGGTTGCTTTGGCTCGTTGTAGGAATAGGGGCTATCGCCTTATTTTATTTCATTTAGTCACGTTTCGGACGTGGTTTCATCTTTAGGCTGTCAGCTGGATACGTTGCTTTTAACGTATCCATTTGCGCTTTTGCCCAGGCAATTAATTGGGATTTTTCCTCAGCGCTTAAGTTGGCTTTTGGATGTAGCCCCAAATACGTATACGATGGCATGGGCATTTCACCTTCCTCCACGGTCTCGATAACTTCTTCTAATTTATGATTTTGAACTGCGATCGGTAATTTCAAAAAGGTTGAAAAGTTCAAGTGTTCTTTGCCTTCTTCGATGTGATGATCTAGCCAAAAGCCAACTGGCTGAATGTTAGCATACCACGGGTATGTGGATTGGTTGGTGTGACAGTCATTACATGCATTCGTCAAAATCGTATTCACATGATCAGGAATGATGTATTTCTTCGAAATGGCATAGGTGTTATCATTGCTTGTATTTCGTTCCGGATGGATGAATTGAATGATAATGAGTAGTCCGATAAGGCTTAGTGCGATTTTTTTCATAGGGTTAACAAGTTTAAGGCTCCAATTTATCATGTTTTTGATAAAATGAGGTGCGGTTTGTGAAATATCATACAAAATTTCGACTTTTGATAAACGCTCCCGAGGTTACAGACCCCGGTATTGTTCACTTTTCAACTATTTTTTATGCGGATTTTGATACTTTGGGTAATGGGATTTATGTTACTCGGTTTTCGGGTGGGCGACACGTACCTACAAGAAATTGAGGCTTTTCATCAGGCTCGTTTGAAGAGTTTGAAATCCGAAAATGGTTGGTTGAATTTAGCGGGACTTTTTTGGTTGCAAGAAGGGGTTAATACCATCGGTGGAGATGCGAAAAACGACTTTGTATTTCCAGCCGAGCATGCGGATGCTTTTTTAGGTCAGGTGGTTAAAAAAGGAGAAAACGTTTATTATGTAACTAAAAAGGACATCCTTCAGGTTTATCCTTATGCTGAAAAACCGGTCATAGTCGCCCACCAAACCCTTCGTTGGTTTGTCATCAAACGGGGTGAAAAATTCGCGATTAGATTACGCGATTTGGAAGGCGAATATGTAAAGGCGTTCACCGGAATAGCGCATTTTCAGACAGATTCTAGCTGGCGCCTCCAGGGGAAATTTATCCCAACGAAAGGGCGAAAAATCACGATCATCGATGTGACGGGGCGTTCTTATCAAGAAGATTCTCCCGGCAAAGTTGAGTTCAAGATTCAAGGCAAGCCCTATACATTAGAGGCGATCCAAGAAGGAGAGGAACTTTTTATTGTTTTTGGGGATCAAACGAATAAAGTGGAGACCTATGGAGCGGGACGTTTTATTTATACAAAATTGCCTGATTCAAATGGAAATGTAGTGATTGATTTCAATAAGGCATTTAATCCGCCTTGCGCATTTACTCCTTTTGCGACTTGTCCATTACCTACACCAGCTAATAAATTAGCGATTGCTATTCGTGCAGGAGAACAGTTTCATGGACATCATTGATAGGTATATCGGTGCATTAAATGACCTTCTTTCTCAAAGGTTGACTCCAATTCAAACGCTAGTTTTTTCAGTAGCTTAATTGATGCGCTATTGTCGGCTTGACAAATAGCTAAAACAGATTCATTTTCTTTCTTTTGATAGGTTAGCCACGCTTTACTAGCTTCAAATGCGTATCCATTTCCCTCAAATTCTGGCAGTAACGCATAGCCTAAATCAGGAACAGGTAAAAAATCACGTTTTACCCAAGTCACTACACCTACCGGGGTTTCATTTTGGTTCAATTGAATAACCCAATAGGTGATGTCGGGGTTAGCCAACATGTTTTCTATGTAGGCTTTACATGATTCCATTGTCCGTACTTGACGATCTCCGATGAAGCGAATAAAGCCTGGGCAGTTTAACAGTTTGAGCATAAATTCGGCATCATCTGTATCGATTGGGCGCAATTGAAGTCGATTTGTTAGAAGGATTTGCATTTATCTAAAAACTTATTTGATACCTTTTAGTTTACACATGGCGAGGGGCGCAGACCACGGTAACGACACGTTGCAGGAAATTTTGTGTATAAATTTACCCATCTTCCATAATTTATTTTTAACATTGATAATAATTACCTCTATCATCTTATGCTTGAATCATTGACCCATTATTTCGATACCATTCCTAGCTCACATAGAGCCCTTATTTTAGCCGGCGGCATCGCATTTTTTTGGATTATTGAAGGGATTATCCCCTTAGTTCAATTCAAATATGTCAAGTGGAAACACGCGAAAATTAACCTCTTATTTACACTTACCACTGTTATTATCAATTTTGCCTTTGCTTTCGCTTTAGTTAAGGCGAGTGACTGGGCTGTTGCAAATCAATTTGGAGTCCTGTACTGGTTTCCAATGCCCTTGTGGCTTTTTGCCCTTATTGGCCTACTCCTGTTAGATCTTGTTGGCGCCTATCTTATCCACCTCATCGAACACAAAATCAAAGTTTTGTGGAAATTTCACATGATTCACCATGCGGATACCATGGTGGATACCACCACGGCAAATCGTCACCATCCCGGAGAGAGTGTATTTCGGGCGATTTTTGCTATCCTTGGTATTTTTGTTTGCGGTGCTCCCATGTGGCTTGTGATGGTTTATCAAAGTGCAAGCGCCTTGTTATCCCAATTTAATCATGCGAACATCAACTTGCCTACCTGGTTGGATCGAGGGATCTCTTGGCTGATTGTATCTCCTAACATGCACAAGATTCATCATCATTATGTGCGTCCTCAAACCGACACAAACTATGGCAATATTTTTTCGATTTGGGATCGTATGTTTGGCACATATCATGACATGCGAACAGATCAAATTCAATACGGACTCGATGTATTACCGTTAAAAAATGATTCTGATTTAAAATTTCAACTAGGCATCCCGTTTAATAAATCAATCAAGACAGATTAAGCCATTAAACCCCTATTTTTACACCTTAGAACCTCCAGTGCTGATTTTTAATCCCTAATAAAAAGGGTATTTTTGTAGTCTTGTTTGCAAATTCATTGATTTTAGAATGAAAAAAGTAGCGATTATCGGGGCGGGCCCAGCTGGTTTAACTGCGGCTTACCTTTTAGGAAAAAGTGGTATTCCCGTTCAAGTTTTTGAGAAGGATCCTACCTACGTAGGTGGAATTTCTCGTACGGAATCATACAAAGGCTACCATTTTGATATCGGCGGACACCGATTTTTTTCAAAATCTCAGGAAGTTGAAGATTTTTGGACAGAAATCTTAGGCGATGAGTTGCTCGAACGCCCCCGTAGTTCTCGGATTTTTTATAATAAAAATTTCTTTTCATACCCACTTGTTGCCATGGAGGCGCTATTCAAATTAGGCGTTTTCGAAAGCATATTGTGTGTTTTGAGTTATTTGCAGGCTAAGGCTTTCCCAATTAAGAATCCTCAAAATTTTGAAGATTGGGTGACAAACCAATTTGGTAAAAGACTATTTAATATCTTTTTTAAGACGTATACTGAGAAGGTTTGGGGTATTCCTTGTAACCAAATTTCAGCAGATTGGGCAGCGCAACGAATCAAAGGACTTTCTTTAAGCAGTGCTATTTGGAACGCATTATTTGCCAGTCAAAACAAGAAAAAGAAAGGTGATGCTTTAATCAAAACGTTGATTGATTCTTTTCGTTACCCCAAAACTGGCCCTGGGCGTATGTGGGAAGTTTGCGCTGAGAAAAGTAAAGCCATGGGTGTTGAAATAACGATGAACACCGGCGTGCAAAAAATCGAAAAGACAAATGATACTTGGCAAGTGCATACAAGCGATGGTAAAAAGGTCGGTGATTTCTCTCACGTTTTGTCTACAGCTCCTATGCGCGAGTTGATACCCAATATTTTACCCCAAATGCCAGCTAAATCTTTAGAGGCTGCTTCTAAATTAGCCTATCGGGATTTCTTAACTGTCGTACTAATCTGCCGTGATAAAGATGCCTTTACAGATAATTGGATCTATATTCACGATCCAAGTGTACAAGTAGGTCGTATCCAAAACTTCAAATCTTGGAGTCCATACATGGTGCCCGATCCAACGATGGCCTGCTACGGTCTTGAGTATTTTTGCTTTGAAGGTGATGGCCTTTGGGATAGCTCAGATGAAACATTGATTGCCCTTGGCAAAAAAGAAATAGCTCAAATTGGACTAACAGATCCTAGTTCGGTACTAGATGGGTATGTGGTGCGTCAGCCTAAAGCTTACCCGGTTTATGACCATGAATATAAAGACCATTTGGCCAATATTCGCGAAGACTTAGCCGCTTATTCGGGTCTTAGTTTGATCGGCCGTAACGGTATGCATAAGTACAATAACCAAGACCATAGTATGATGACAGCCATGTTAGCTGTTAAAAATATTGTAGCAGGAAAGGAAGTGTATAATTTGTGGGATGTCAACGAAGACGCCGAATACCATGAAGGAGGCGACCGTGGTGCAGAAAACAAGTTGGTAGGTAGAGCTGTTCCGAAGAAGATTTAAACAGCTAATAATTTATCGATTGCCAGTAGTTCATCTCGGAATTTAGCCGCCAATGGAAAGTCCAACTCGCGCGCGGCGCGTTCCATTTCTTTTTGGATAGATTCTTTTTGCTTCTTCAGTTCTGGTTTAGACATATAGGCCAAAAGCGGATCTGCCGCTTGTAAACTTTCTTTTGGTGTAATGCCATAGGACTTCATCGGCTTCGCCATTTTATCCGCAATTGACGTCTGTTCCATGATTTCATCATGACTTCGCCAAATGGTTTTAGGCGTAATGCCATGTTCCGTATTATAGGCCATCTGACGTTCTCGACGGCGATTCGTTTCATTAATCGCTTTCTCCATCGATCCCGTCATCCGATCCGCATACATGATTACTTTACCATTTTCATTCCGAGCCGCCCGACCAATCGTTTGTATTAACGACCGAATATCACGCAAGAATCCTTCTTTATCCGCATCCATAATTGCCACCAAAGAAACTTCAGGCAAATCCAATCCCTCGCGCAATAAGTTAACGCCCACCAAAACATCAATCACCCCTAACCGTAATTCGCGCAAAATCTCCACCCGCTCAAGCGTCTTGATTTCTGAGTGTATGTAGCGGCATTTGATTCCCACCCGATCCATGTATTTGGAAAGTTCTTCCGCCATACGTTTTGTTAGGGTAGTAATTAATGTACGCTCTTGTTTTTTGATCCGATCATATACCTCATCCATCAAATCATCAATCTGATTTTTAGTTGGCCGTACATTAATCAATGGATCCAAAAGCCCCGTTGGCCGAATAATTTGCTCCACCACAACGCCTTCAGACAATTGTAATTCGTAATCAGAAGGGGTAGCTGAGACGAATATGGTTTGGCCTACTAAGTCTTCAAATTCTTGGAATTTTAAAGGTCGATTATCCATCGCAGAAGGTAAGCGAAATCCATATTCAACTAAAGATTCTTTCCGTGAGCGGTCGCCGCCATACATAGCCCGAATTTGAGGCATTGAGGCATGGCTTTCATCGACAACCATCAAGAAATCTTCTGGAAAAAAGTCGAGTAGGCAAAAGGGCCGTTGACCTGGTTTGCGTTGATCGAAATATCGCGAGTAGTTTTCGATGCCCGAACAATAACCCAGTTCACGCATCATCTCTAAATCAAATTCCGTTCGCTGTTTGATACGTTCTGCTTCTTGAAGTCGGCCGTCTCTTCCGAAATAGGAGATCTGATTCACCAAATCCGCTTGAATATCCGAGATCGCATTATTTAAGGTCTCTCTTCCCGTCACAAATAGGTTGGCCGGGAAAATCGCCACCATCGTTTCCTTTGAAATTTTCTTTCCCGTCCATGGATCGATGCGGTGAATTTCTTCAATCTCATCGCCAAAGAATATCACGCGATACCCAAAATCAGCATAGGCCAAAAAGATATCGACCGTATCCCCTTTGACCCGAAATGTCCCGCGTAAAAACTCGCCTTCCGTACGGGCATATAGAATTTCAACCAAGCGAAATAAAAATTGATTGCGAGATATCGTTTCCCCCACACCTATGCGCATGATGGAATTTTTATATTCATCGGGATTCCCCATACCATATATACAAGAAACAGAGGCGATGACGATGACGTCTCGCCGACCGGACATTAAGGCTGCCGTCGTAGCCAAACGCAATTTTTCAATCTCCTGATTAATCGAAAGATCTTTTTCGATGTACGTGCCCGTGGACGCAATGAACGCTTCCGGTTGGTAATAATCGTAATAGGAGATGAAATATTCAACGGCATTTTCGGGGAAGAAGGACTTAAATTCCCCGTATAATTGGGCCGCAAGAGTCTTGTTATGACTTAAAATTAACGTGGGACGGTTGACTTGTTGGATCACATTCGCAATCGTAAACGTCTTTCCGGATCCAGTTACTCCAAGTAAGGTTTGAGATTTTTCGTTTTTTTGTAAACCATCCACTAATTGTTTGATCGCACTTGGCTGATCGCCAGTGGGCTTATAGGAGGATGATAGTTTAAATTCCATGCATCAAAAGTACATAATCGGTAGGATTTATGGTGTACTTCCACTTATTTTTGGCTACTTAAAAAATTCATCATGACTAAATTGATTTCTATTTTTGGTGGCTTTGCGTTAGTCGCAACTTTTGCGTGTTCGCAAGCAGAAACTCCGGCCCCTGCACAACCATTTGTTCCCACGCCTCCTGCCCCTCCTAAGGTTTACACATTTACGGAAAAGCCGATTTGGGTGGATGAGTTTGATATTCGTGGATTGCCAAACGACAAATTTTGGTCTTATGATGTCGGCGGTTCCGGTT
>JAIXRT010000042.1 GCA_027485075.1 Cytophagaceae bacterium | reverse complement strand
GCTGAAAAACCAAATCCATAAGTAGAAACAGCCTCTGTACCAACTAATACATTGAAGTCATGATCTCCTATTTTTTTCGTATAATTTAAAGTGTTATACCAAGTAATAGCACGATCAAAGTTATTCGATACTGTTAAGCTGTTTGCATTACGCGCTTCAGCTGCTTCAATATCACGGTTAAAATACGCAGATTGGTTAAAGTTGTTGTATTCAAAACCAAGGCTTGTACGTGCCTTTAAATCTTTCATGATTTCAACTTCTGCAAACACATTTCCGAAGATACGTGTAGATCTTACTGGGTTATCACGCTCTCTCCATTGACGAGCTAATGGATTTGGTGCATTACCTAAGTTCGAACCACGAGGTCCAGCAAAACCATTTAACTCAGATGTATTTGTACCACCTAGAGCAGTAGGACCACCTGTAATATCAAATACTGGAATGATCGGCTGAATACGAATCGCAAACATGATCGGATTGGATTCACTGTTGTTTCCAGCAGGAATACCCACACGCTCATCGATTGAAACTGTTACGTTCTCTCCAAAAGTGATAGCACCTTTTTTGAATTCTGTGTTCGCACGAACTGAGTAACGCTTATATCCTGTATATTTCAAGATACCCTCTTGATCAAAGTAACTCGCAGAAATGGCATACTTACCATACTTCGAACCGCCTGTTGCACCCAACTGATAGTTAGAGATTTTCGCTGGTCCAAAGATTACATTTTGCCAATCAGTACCTTCTTTATTAGCTTTTGTAATGTTAAATGCAGTCACACCTAATCTTGGATCAGTGATATCATTTGTATAGGTAAAGTTAGCTGGTAACGCACCGTATACGTTTGGATAGATGTAATCAGCAATTGTCTGAGAACCATCTGCACCAAAACGATATTGTGCTGAAGGAGAAGTTCCTGCAGGTCTACCTGCACCAATTTGCGACTCATAGAAATACTGACCCATTTCTTTAGTATTCATTAAATCTAAGGTCTTTCCTACTTGCTGTGTACCCGTGTACATGTCAAAACTAATCTTTGGCTCACCATCCGTACCACGTTTTGTTGTGATGATCACAACACCATTCGCAGCACGCGCACCATAGATAGAAGCTGCAGAAGCATCTTTCAAAACCTGCATTGACTCAATATCATTTGGGTTGATTTGGTTTAGCGTACCTTGCGTAGGCACACCGTCAATTACGTATAGAGGTGAGTTGTTGTTAGTCGAACCGAAACCACGGACACGAACCATTGTTCCACCACCCGGTGAGTTATCATTACCTACCGTCACACCTGATGCACGTCCTTGTAACATTTGTGTTACCGATGCAGCTGGTACAGCTGTAAGTTCTTTCGCACTTACAACCGCTACGGCTCCCGTAATGTCTTTTTTACGCTGGGAGGTGTAACCTGTAACAACGACCTCGCTCAATTGGCTTACATCCTCATCTAAAACAATGTTAATCGTTGAACGATTAGCTACGGATGAAGTTTTTGAAACGAAACCTACTGAACTAAAGACTAATTCAGCATTATTTGATTTTACTGAAATGGAGTAAGCTCCATTCCCATCTGTTGTCGTACCCGTTGTTGTTCCTTTAACTGCAACAGATACTCCGGGAATTCCGCCACCTTTGGCGTCTTGGACTGAACCCGTAATTTTTCGGTCTTGAGCTAAGGCTGTCCATGTTACGGATAACATTAACGCCATTAGAAAGACCACTCGGCTTACGTAGAAATTGTTTTTCATAAAATAAGTTGGTTTGAGTGTTTGCCGACCAATTTGCCAATTGTGCCGACTTTTAATGTGGCCAATTTAAAGAATTAAATAATATGACAAATACTATTTTTTGATTTTTTTCAATAATTTTTTTAATAATTATTATAAATTTCATTGCTTATTAATCTACAAGTTGTCAATTATATCAGAGAATAGTATTATCTAAATCCTTTCTTTACCTTTGTGGGTCTATTCAATTTTACGCTTTCATAAAGAATTTTCCGCACATCTATTATGTTAAATTTAGTCTTATTCGGGCCTCCAGGGGCTGGCAAAGGAACTCAATCAGCCAAAATCATTGAAAAATACGGTTTAATACATTTATCTACAGGTGATTTATTGCGCGCAGAGATTTCTGCAGGCACCGCTTTGGGATTAGAGGCCAAAAAACTAATGGATCAAGGAATTTTGGTTCCTGATGCTGTTGTTATCGGCATGATTGAGAATAAATTAAATGAAAACAAGTCCGCTGCAGGATTTATTTTTGACGGTTTTCCGCGCACAGTTGCGCAAGCAGAAGCCCTAGACTCGCTTTTAGCTAGCCATTCGTTGAGTATTACCCAAATGATTGCGCTAGAGGTTGCCGAAGAAGAATTAACCCAACGCTTATTGGAACGCGGTAAATCATCCGGTAGACCAGATGACCAAAACGAATCGCTGATTCGTAAACGTGTACAGGAATACATGGAAAAGACAGCTCCGGTGGCTGGTTATTATGATAATCAAGGAAAGTTTACTGGGATTAATGGAGTAGGAGAGATCGAAGTTATTTTCGGTCAGATTCTTTCCATTATTGAGAAATAAGAATTAAGAATTAAGAGGTAAGAAGTAAGAGGTGAGAGGTAAGAGGTAAGAGGTAAGTTTTTTGCCCTTCGGACACACTCCCTTCGAACTTGGATTAAAGTCTTGCTAGATACTAGCGACAAGTGACTAGCGACTAAATACTATATTATGACTTCAAATTTCATCGATTACGTCAAAATCAATCTGCGTTCTGGACGCGGAGGAAGTGGCTCATCCCATTTTCGTCGTGAAAAGCACGTGCCTAAAGGTGGTCCAGACGGAGGTGATGGAGGTCGTGGTGGACATGTTTACATCGTGGGCAATGCCCAACATTGGACTTTGTTACACCTTAAATTCCAAAAGCACATTATAGCTGAGAATGGTAAAGGTGGCGAGGGTGGCCGTCGGTCCGGTTTAGAAGGTGAAGATATATTTGTCGAAGTTCCCTTGGGAACCATCGTGAAAGATGCAGAAACGAATGAATTCTTAGCGGAAGTAACCGAAGAAGGCCAAAAAGTTTTGTTAGTTCCTGGCGGACGGGGTGGTTTAGGAAATACACATTTTAAATCATCCACGAATCAATCACCTCGCCATGCACAACCTGGTGAAGCCGGTTTAGATCGCTGGGTAATTATGGAATTGAAAGTTCTTGCAGACGTAGGTTTGGTAGGCTTTCCTAATGCAGGTAAGTCAACGTTGCTTTCCGTATTATCTGCCGCGAAGCCGGAAATTGCAGATTATCCATTTACTACGTTAGTGCCCAATTTAGGTGTAGTTGCCTACCGCGATTATAAATCATTTGTTGTCGCAGATATTCCGGGTATTATCGAAGGAGCTGCTGAGGGAAAAGGTCTTGGATTACGTTTTTTACGTCACATTGAGCGTAACTCGATTCTATGTTTTCTGATTCCATCGGACACAGCGAACTGGGGAAAAGAATACGAAATTCTTGTTGGCGAATTAACCAAATTCAATCCCGAATTATTACATAAACGTCGCGTTTTAGTTGTTTCTAAAATGGATTTATCCATCCCTGAAATGGAGCCCGAAATGCGCGAAAGTCTTCCTAAAGATCTTCCTTTGGTATTTATTTCCTCGATCACTCAATCCGGTATTCAAGAATTGAAAGATCTACTATGGGAAACGCTTCAAGAAGAAAATAAAGAAGTGGCTACACAAGTTCCTAGTAGCATCGAGTAATCTTTAATGGACTTGTTTGGCCATTAATGCAATACCTTCATCAAACGAACGTGGTTGGTATCCTAACTCCCTTCTAGCTTTATCTAAAATAAAGCCGGTACGTGGTGGACGTTTTGCGGGTTGCGAAAAGGTTGACGAATCTGCTTGCTGGATTAGGTCGACCGGCAAACCATAAAAATTGGCAGTTTTAATAGCCATTTCGTACGGCGTTAAAAAGTCTGAACCCGAGATATTGAAAATACCTTGCGCCTCTTTTTGAGCAATGAGCCAGCATCCCATAGCGAGATCTTCTGCGAGCGTAGGTGTGCGAAATTGATCCGTCACCACATTAATTTGCTTACCTTCCTCTAGTGATTTTTTGACCCAAAGAATAATGTTAGTCCGGCTCATGTCGGATACAATTCCGAAAACCAATACCGTCCGGGCAATCGCCCATCGGATTGACGAAGCTTCAATTAATTTTTCTGCACGTAATTTGCTCTCGCCATAAACAGAAATCGGATTAGGTATCGCCTCTTCGGTATAAGGACCATCAGCCCCATCGAAAATAAAGTCGGTCGATAGGTGACATAAAAACGTGTCGTGCTTTTGACACGCTTCGATTAAATAGGCAACTGCAGTTACATTAAGTAACTCACATCCGATTTGGTCTGTTTCGCACGTATCTACATTAGTCATGGCCGCAGTATGGATTACCACATGTGGTTTATAGGTATCGAAAACCGTATCTATATCTGCCGAATTAGTGATGTCTAAAGAAACATAACGATACCCAGCTGAATTTGGCAATCGATTTTCGCCTTTTGCCGTTGCGATTAAATCTACTGTAGATTCCTGAACCAAAAGTTCAACAAGCTTCTGTCCTAATAGCCCATTGGCTCCAGTGATTAAAATCGTCTTTTTCATGATTGCGATGCTAATTGTACGCGTATCTCCTTTAATAATTGTTGGGCCCCTTGGTTAATTAGTGCAGTTGCCACTTGATTTCCCACGGATTTAGGTTCTGTGCCCGTTGCACTCGATTCGATTTTTTGATCTCCGGACAAGCTGAGTACACCCGCATATAAGTGAATTTGATCCGCTACAAGCTTCGCATGGCCATATACGGGCACACTGCATCCGCCGTCTAGCATGGCCAACAAGCTGCGTTCTGCCACGATACAGGATTCGGATGCTGCATGATTGCAGGCTAGCCTGACAGCTTCTCGAATAGCTGAATTAAGCCTACTTGAACACTGAATCGCCACACTGCCCTGTCCCACAGCAGGGACAAAAGTATGTAAATCTAAGTGTTCTACGATATAGGTTTCCATGTCCATGCGGTGAACGCCAGCGTAAGCGAGCAACATCGCATCACAATCTCCATTTTTTAATTTTTCTAATCGTGTTTGCAAATTTCCGCGCATTTCTACGGCCTCATGCTGTGGATACTGATGAGCCAAAAATGCCCTTCGGCGCGTCGAAGAAGTTCCAATCCGTAAGGGATCCAATTGCCCCAACCGGAGCGTTGGGTTCATACTCAACACCACATCATGTGCCGCCTCACGTTCTGTGAATGCGATGAGTGGAAGATCATCAGCTAAGGAGGAGGGGAGGTCTTTGGCAGAATGTTGCGCAATGTCTATTTCCCCAGAACGCAACATCGTTTCCAGTTCTTCTGTAAATACGCCTTTTGCGCCGATTTTCGATAGTGAACGATCGAGAATTTTATCTCCGATCGTATGGATGGCAACTAATTCATACGACATGCCGGTAGCTTCTAACAGCCGACCGATATGATTGGCTTGCCAAAGAGCTAACGCGGAATTCCGCGTTCCAATACGTATGTTATTTTTTAGCTGCATTCGCGATTCGAATAATTTGCAAAGATAAGTCGAGATGGATCATTTTGGCGCGACCATTTCGTTCCAAATGATAGTATGCAGTCGATAGTAATTCACTGATACGTTCAATGGACTCTCGATTCAATGTTTTTGAAAAATTAGTGATAAAACCACGTTCTTTTTCTAGCGCCTTGATTAAACTAGGGGCATCCGCAATTTGATACAAGCACTGTCTGAAAATATGTAAGGCATACTCAAGAAGTCCTTTTTGTTCTTCTTTTTGAAGCGCATCATATTGGTCGGCAAGCGTGGCTAATTTGCTTAAATTCTTACTGTAAACCGCCCGCATCCAGTCGGCAAACCAGGTGGACGTACTCAGGTTTTCTGTTTTTGCTTTTTCCAGTGCCCATGCAATATTCCCTTCAGCACTGTAGGCTAAATTTTGGGCCCGATCAAGATCAATTCCCTCTTTTTGCGTTAAAAAATTGGATAAATCAGCTTCGTCAACTGCCTGAATAGCAATACGTTGGGTGCGCGAAAGAATCGTTGTTAATAATTTTTGCGCGTCAGCACACACTAATAAAAATAAGGTCGATGTAGGTGGCTCTTCTAACGTTTTTAGTAGCGCATTTCCTGACGATAAATTCAGTGATTCTGGATGCCAAATGAGTACCACTTTGAAGGGTGCCTCAAACGGTTTAAGACTTATTTTTGAGAGTAATTTTCTAGTTTCTTCAACTGGGATATTTCCTTGTTTGTTTCCTTCCGCACCCATGGCTCCTAGCCAATCGGGTAAGGTTCGGTAGGGGGAATCCAATAGAAATTTTCGCCATTCAGGAAGGAATACATCTGACTCGGCTTCTTTGACTTTTTTCGTTGTTACCGTAGGAAACATGAAGACAAGATCCGGGTGAACTCCTCGCTGGACCTTCTGGCAACTAGGGCATTGTCCACATGAATCTTCCCCTTGTTTGTCAGTGCAAAATAAAAAAGAAGTAAACGCCAGTGCCATGGCTAATTGTGCGCCTCCGTTCGGACCATGAAATAATTGAGCATGTGCGATGTGTTGAGTTAACACCGCTTGGCTCAATTGTTTTTTAGTCGTATGAAGTCCGGGAATATCCTGAAAACGCATCCTCTAATTTCGGTCTTTTGCTTCCGCTTTCCAAATCGCTTGCATGTTCGATTCCAGATTTTCTGGAATTTCTTCATTTTTGGCGTTTATCCATGCTTCAGCACTTCGTTTTGCTTCTTCGAATCGATATGTCTGTACGTTAGGAAATTCGCCCCAGGTAAATGCAGGGATGAATTTAGGTAGAAAGTCAGTTCCACTGATGTTGCAATGGCAGCTCACTACCGTTCCAGTATTAAATTTTGTGCTGATACCCGTCGTGACAAAATCACCCATCAGCACACCAAATGACTTGACTGCGGTTGGGCGCATATCTTTTTTCGTATAATCATATACGTTCACGTTTTGCAGATCATTGCGCACATTAGACGTCGTCGTCATCGCTCCCCAATTGCAAAACGAACCTAGTATGGAATTTCCTAAAAATCCATCATGCGATTTATTTGAATTAGGATACATGATGGATGCGCTGATTTCGCCACCTACTTTACATTTTTCACCTATGGTGGTGTTTGGACGAATTTTGGCTCCTAGGTTGGTGGTGCTCCCTGCTAAAAGAGCAGCGGGTCCTTGAATCAATGTTCCTATTTGTATGTTTACATGAGCTCCAATGTAGACGGGGCCTTGGCT
>JAIXRT010000008.1 GCA_027485075.1 Cytophagaceae bacterium | reverse complement strand
CGGCGAAAAAGGCATCATTTACAGGTTCTGCTGCGTCGATTGGAGCAGAAAAATTAGGTGTACGTCCGATTACCAACATAGGCCAAGCCTTAGAAGGTATTGCAGCCGGTGTGACGACAACGTCAACAGGTGGTCAACCGGGATCTTCTCCAGCGGTGCGTATCCGTGGTTTTGGTTCGATTTCATCTTCGAATGATCCATTATACGTCGTAGACGGTGTTCCATACTCAGCGAGTATTGCGAACCTAAACAATGATGATATTCAGTCCATTACCGTCCTGAAAGACGCAGCTTCGACGGCACTATATGGTGCGCGTGCAGCGAATGGTGTCGTTATGGTTACAACTAAAAAAGGATTGAATGGAAAAAATTCAATCAACATTAAATACACCAAAGGTTTCAACACACGTGCTTTACCAGAATATGACCGTGTAAGTGCTGCGGATTACTATCCGTTAATGTGGGAATCAAACCGGAATAACTTAGCTTACCGCGCAGCCAACCCAGTGGCGCTTGCAACCGCTAGTTCCACAGCTTCAGCTGGTTTAGGTGCTATTGTTGGAACAGGTTATAACGTATATAATGTACCGTTCGATAAATTGGTAGGCACAGATGGAAAACTTAATTCATCTGCCCAAATGATTTATAACCCAGATGATTTAAACTGGGAGAAAGCAGTGATGCGTCAAGGTATCCGTGATGAGGTAAATGCCAATTTCTCCGGATCGAATGGCAAGACCGATTACTTCTTATCTGTATCTTATTTGAACGATAAAGGATATCAAATTAAATCTGATTACGATCGTTTTACAGCACGTTTAAACGTGAATAGCCAAATGAATTCTTGGTTCAAGGTAGGTGCTAATATGAATACGACGGTGACGACATCGAATCAGTCTACTGCTGATGGTGGAACTTCATTTGTGAACCCATTCTTCTTTACACGTGGTATGGCGCCTATTTATCCCGTATATGCGATTGATCCAAAAAATCCAGGTTCATTCTTAACGACTGAAGATGGACGTCGTCGCTATGACTATGGTAACTTAAGTGCTTTAGGTATATCGAATCGTCCACAATATGGTGGCCGTCACGTAGTTGCTGAAACAGAATTGAATGAAAACTTCTTCCGTAGAAACTTATTAGGTGGTCGTACCTATGCAGAAGTTACGTTCTTAAAAGATTTCAAATTTACGTCTAACGTAGGTGTGGATATTACCAATGCCAACTCAATTGTGTTTGGTAACCCAGAAATCGGTGATGGTGCGCCAGCAGGTCGTGCGTCCAATTTGTTCGAAAACATCACAAATTACAACTTATCACAGTTGTTGACATACAACCATACTTTCGGCAAGCACAACGTGGATGCCTTGGTAGGTCATGAAAACTACAACTTGGTAAGCAATAGCTTAGATGGTTCACGTTCACAACAAATTTTGGATGGAAATTATGAGTTGATCAACTTTACGACAACGACTAACTTGACATCGCAATATGATATTCGTCGTGTAGAAGGTTACTTCTCTCGTTTGAATTACGATTATGATTCGAAATATTTTGTTTCATTCTCCGCACGTCGCGATGGATCTTCTAAGTTTTACCAAGATAAGCGTTGGGGTACTTTCTACTCAGCATCTGCCGCTTGGCGTTTAGATCAAGAGGATTTCATTAAGCAATTTAGCTTCATCGATAACTTGAAATTAAGAAGTTCATGGGGTCAAACAGGTAATGATGGTGGTATTAGCAACTACGCTTGGCAGCCATTATATGCTTTGGGTTGGAACAATGCGACTGAGCCAGGTATCTTGCAATCTTCATTGGGAAGCAAGTCATTGGAGTGGGAAACAAATACGGCGTTTGACGTAGCTGTTGAGTTTGGTTTATTCAAGAACCGTTTATCGGGTACGATTGAATACTTCAACCGTCAGTCGACCAACTTGATTTTCGCTGTTCCATTGCCACTTTCTGTGGGTATCGGATCTGAGACGCGTAACATTGGTTCGATGTACAACAAAGGTATCGAGCTTCAATTAGGCTATGATGTTATTCGTACGAAAGACTTCAACTGGCACATTGATTTGAATGCGACTCGTTTAGAGAACAGAATCACCAAAATGCCACAAGAGAGCAAGGAGATCATTGACGGAACGAAGAAGTTGAAAGAAGGAAGTTCATTGTATGATTATTGGTTGCGTGAGTACAAAGGCGTAAACCCAGAAACGGGAGTGGCAGAGTATCGTGCGATTTCATTCGTGCCATCAAATTCACGTATTACTGCTTCAGGTGATACCTTGACGAATAACATTACGAATGCACGTTTCTGGTATAATGGAACTTCTATTCCAGATTTGACTGGATCAGTGAATACGTCACTAAGCTATAAAGGCTTCTCATTAACAGCATTAATGGTGTACCAAGTAGGGGGTAAAATCTATGACGGTGCCTATGCTAGTTTAATGGGTGCGGGTTACCACAATGCGAAGCACGTAGACATCTTGAAGCGTTGGCAAAATCCAGGTGACATCACCGAGGTGCCACGTATGGATGCGGGTCGTACGGCCGATTTTGATGCAGCCTCTGACCGTTGGTTAATTGACGGTAGTTTCTTGAACATTCGTACGGTAACATTGTCATACCGTTTGCCAAAATCGGTCTTGAATAAGTTTAAAATCGATAACGCCAATGTATACATGAGTGGTGAGAACTTCTTTATGTTATCACGCAGAAGCGGTATGAACGTCCAACAAAACTTTGGAGGAACGACGAGTAACGTATACAGCCCGGCGAAGTCATTGGTATTAGGTCTTTCATTCTCCTTATAATCATTAGAATCATGAAAAATAAAAGTTTAATAATTTTCGCTTTCTTTCTCAGCATGATTTCTTTTTCATGTGAGACAACATATTTAGATACGAAGCCTACGGCAAGTATCGATGCAGGTTCTGCCTATGCGACTACAAAGAACGCAGCGGCAGCTATTAACGGTATCTACCGTTCTTTCGTTGTTCGTTATTTGAGCTCACAAGGTCACTCAGGTCACCCAGCAATGATGATCACGTTAGATCACTTAGGGGAAGATTTCTTGATTGGTACGACTGCCGGAACAAACGGCTGGCACGCAGGTGAATCTAGATGGGTGGCGCACCGTACCGACGTAGGTACGTTCTCGCAGTTCCCTTACGAGATGTATTACCGTATTATTGGTAATGCCAATATTGGTATTGCGAACATTGACAAGGCTGTAGGTCCTGCTGCTGATCGGAATGCATTGAAAGGTGAGGCTTTGGCTTTACGTGCTTTTGGTTACTTCAACTTGGTTCAATTGTACGGTAAGCGTTACGAGTCTCGTGCGAAACCAAATACGCAATTAGGTGTGCCATTGGTGTTAGAGCCAACTACAGCAGGTAAACCACGTAATACCGTTGAGGAAGTTTATGCTCAAATCAATAAGGATTTAGCGGATGCTGCTTTACTATTGACATCAGCTCGTTTGAACAAATCGCATTTTAATTTGAATGTGGTAAGAGGTATGCAAGCACGTGTGGCTTTAGTTCAGCAAGACTGGGCAAATGCTGCTAAATTTGCAGCTGAGGCACGTGCTGGATATGTTCCAATGACCGCGACGCAATATCAAGATGGTTTTCAAGATATTGCTAATCCCGAGTGGATGTGGGGTTTTGATCACTTAGAAGATCAATCTGAGTTTTTTGGTGGATACCACTCATACATTTCATGTAACTATAACTCTACAGTTATTAGAACGTATCCTAAAATTATCAACAACTTATTGTATGCGCAGATTCCTGCTTCGGATGTAAGATCGAAAATGTGGGTGGAGAATCCAACAGCTACGAATTCAATCGTTCCTCCAGGAGGTGTTCGTCCACGTTTCTTGAATCAGAAGTTCAGATTGCCAGGTGTACCTTCTACATCGGCCATGGGTGATGTACCGTACATGCGTGCAGCTGAAATGTACTTGATCGAAGCAGAAGCTAGAGCTCGCTTGAATGAGACAGCAGCAGCTTCTAAAGTATTATTTGATTTAGTGAAAGCACGTGATCCGAATTATGTACAATCAACGCGTACGGGAGATGCTTTGGTTAATGAGATTTTACTTCAACGCCGCATTGAATTGTGGGGTGAAGGACATCGTTTCTTTGACTTGAAGCGTACCAATGCGCCATTGAATCGGAATGGTACGAATGCGATTCCAGCTGTAGTCTTGTTATTTGATGTACCAGCAGGTGATGTACGTTGGGAATTCGTTATCCCACGTCGTGAGATTAACGCGAATCCAGCGATCGTACAAAATCCACTTTAAATTGAATTTCAAAAGGTGGCTGACAAATCAGCCACCTTTTTTTATCCCCTTTTTATCCTATGAAAAAATCAACTCTTCTATTGTCCCTAGCCCTTTTCGTAGGTGCTACCCGTATAAGCCAAGCGCAAGATACAGATACGTATCAACTGCCGCCTAAGGCAATTGCCGACTTGCTTTTAGCGAAGCCAACGCCCTTTGTGCGCATTGATTCGAAAGCAGAATACCTGTTATTACTGGGCCGTAATTCGTATCCGAGTGTGGAAGAATTAGGCCAACCGGAAATGAAGATTGCGGGATTGCGATTGAATCCCCTTAATTTTTCTCCAAGCCGACAAAGCCCCATCAGCAGCATTACGTTGCAGGTGATTAAATCAGGCGCTACCCTGGAGATCACAGGCTTACCTAAAAACTTGGCAGCTGGCGGCTTTGCTTGGAATCCATCCGAAACCAAAATCGCCTTTACCCAAACAGAAGTTAATCGGGTCGACCTATATGTCATCGATATCGCCACCAAAAAAGCGACGCGTGTGAATACGGATCCCATTAACCAAGTCCTAGGCAATGCCTTCACCTGGGTGGACGATCAAACCATATTGTACAAAGCTACCACACATGATGCGGCTGGTGCACCGAAGCGTCCAATTACGCCGAAGGGGCCTACGATCCAACAAAATATTGGCAAAGCAGCACCTAGACCTACATTTCAGGATTTGATCAAATCCCCGTATGATGAGAGTCTGTTTGCGTATTATGCGGAAAGCCAACTGGTACTTTATAAAAATGGTGTCAACAAGAAAGTAGGCAAGCCTGAGCTGACAAACTCTTTCCAATTATCGCCTGATCGTCAGTATGTGATGACACGGACGTTGACCAAGCCATTTTCATATGCGGTGCCGGCTTATGGATTTACATCGACTGTTTCTGTCATGAATTTGGAAGGGAAAGTGATCAAAGAATTAGCCAAACTTCCATCTGCGGAGAGCGCACCATCAGGAAATGACAACGTACAAAATGTCCCAAGGGGATTTGAGTGGCGTGATGATGAGCCTGCTTCGATCGTATATGCGATGCCGTTGGATAGTGGTTTCATCAAGAAGCAAGTGGAATTTCATGATGCGGTGTACAGCTTAACTGCGCCATTTACGCAAGCCGCGAAGGAGTTGTTTAAAACCAAAACGCGTTTTGCAGGAGTGACTTGGGGAGACAAAAATCTTGCCTTGGTATCCGAGGTATTGCGTGGGAAGCAGACGTCTAAAGTGAGTCGCTATACGCCACAGACAGGTGCGATGGAGGTTTTATATGAGCGTAATCTAACAGATGCTTACCGCAATCCAGGTAGTCCAGTTCAGACAAAAAATGCGTTTGGGCGCGATGTGATTCAGGTTACGGATGGCGGAACCAAGATTTTGATGAACAACCCAGTGGGCTCCTCAGATCAAGGAGACCTTCCTTTTATGGCCAAATTTGATTTAGCCACGAAGAAGAACGAGATTATTTGGCGCGCGAAGCCGGGTCATTTCGAGCAAGTAGAAGAGGTGATCGATGCGGAAAAAGGGATTGTCCTAAGCAGAAAGGAATCTCAAACAGAGGTGCCGAACTACTACATCAAAAACCTATTGAATCCTTCCCAGGACAAAGCATTGACTCATTTTGAAAATCCTTATCCGAATTTAGTAGGGATCACCAAGGAGAAAATCAAGTATAAGCGTGCCGATGGGGTAGATCTTACCGGAGATTTGTACTTACCGAAAGGCTATAACAAAGAAAAGGATGGACCTTTACCTGTTTTAATCTGGGCT
>JAIXRT010000097.1 GCA_027485075.1 Cytophagaceae bacterium | reverse complement strand
TATGTGCACGGATTGGAAATTCGGGCAAAAGAAAATATCCACCGCTTGGTGGTTGAATCATGCGAACCCATGATACAAACAGATGCTGTTATGGCCCATCCTTTATTTACCAAGAACCAATGAACGACGCATTTTTAAAACAAATATTAGGACGTCATGCCCAAACGAAGCCCTTCCCGGCAACGTCTGATATCAAAAAACTATTTACCAAAATAGTCTTAACACTCTTTCCGGAGCAAACTCAGAGGCAGATTGTGAATTTGGCCGACCTGCAATTAATCTGGGAAAGTATCGAAAATGGCCTTGAAAGTATTTTGCATACCATGAGTCATGATTTACCTGCGAGCCCGCAAGAAATCACCAAAAGCTACATGAAGCGGATTCCTGGAATTTATGATTTGCTACTCACCGACGTCCAAGCGATGGTCGATGGGGATCCGGCGGCTACGACCGACTATGAAGTCATTCGGACCTATCCGGGATTTTATGCCATGGCATTTTACCGATTAGCACATGGATTGCAACAAGAAAATGTGCCATTAATGCCCCGTATTCTAACTGAATATGCCCATTCCAAAACCGGAATTGACATACACCCCGGTGCGGAAATAGGGCCTTATTTCTTCATGGATCATGGAACTGGAATTGTTATTGGAGAGACGTGTGTGATCGGCGAACGGGTCAAATTGTATCAAGGCGTAACACTCGGTGCACTTTCTGTGGCGAAATCGATGGCCTCCACGAAACGCCATCCTACGATTGAAGATGGCGTGGTGATCTATTCTGGTGCCACGATTTTAGGCGGAGAAACGATTGTAGGTAAAGACTCGATCATCGGCGGAAACGTCTGGCTAACGCGTTCAGTAGCCCCCAATACCAAAATTTACCACCAAGAAAATTTAAAAGTAATCGAAGAATAGGATGTCGGCATTATTAGATTTAGTAGGAAACACCCCCTTAGTAGAACTAACCAAACTACATGCAAACCCGCGCGTGCGAATTCTGGGAAAACTAGAAGGCAACAATCCAGGTGGCTCCGTGAAAGACCGCGCCGCCAAAAACATGATTGAATCTGCCATCGCGCGTGGTGAAATTAAGGCGGGGACTAAATTAATCGAAGCTACTTCGGGCAATACGGGTATCGCTTTGGCGATGATTGCTCGGCTTTTTGGACTGGAGATTGAACTGGCGATGCCTGCAAATTCCACACGGGAGCGCGTGCTAACCATGGAGGCTTTTGGTGCCAAAGTAACTTTAACAGAAAGTATCGAATCAGCCCGTGATTATGCGGTTGACAAAGCTGCATCAGGAAAATACATATTATTGAATCAATTCGAAAATCCAGATAATTATTTGGCCCATTACAAAACGACAGGCCCCGAAATATTCCGCGATACGGATGGAAAAGTGACGCACTTCGTCAGTTCCATGGGAACGACGGGTACGATCATGGGCACTTCGATGTACCTAAAAGAACAAAATCCCAACATTCAAATCGTAGGCTGTCAGCCGACCGAAGGGTCAAAAATTCCAGGGATTCGTCGGTGGCCAATGGAGTACCGACCGAAAATATACCAACCGGAACGCGTGGATCGCATTATGGATATTTCCGAGGAAGAGGCGACTGTGATGACACGCCGACTGGCACGCGAAGAAGGTGTTTTTGGCGGGATGAGTAGTGGCGGCGGTGTGGCTGCGAGTGTTCGGTTGGCTTCTGAACTCGAGGAAGGCTTAATTGTGTGCATTATTTGCGACCGAGGTGATCGCTATTTGTCGAGCGGGCTATTTGGGGAGTAAAACTCCTAATAACTGATAATGCGTGGGGGAAGCCCAACGCATCTGCTGCGTACCCTCAATCGAATAGGTCTGCACCTTGCCATCCACAAAATTCATGTGCATTTTCTTTCGCGTATCAAATAGGAAATTGGTCTGCGACATCTCAATTTCAATTGAAGCGGGGCGCTCGAGCGCGTCAAGCTGAATCTTCAATTTTTTCACGGGTAAATTTTCGCCAATCTTCAAGGAATACCAGCGAAATCCGTCATCAGATAAATTATCATAGCTTTTATCGAAGGCTGGCTTATTCAAATCAGATTCTATAAATAACGCCCACTCTTTCTCCCAATCCATATCTGAAATGACTTTGACCTCCCTTTCCCCATCCAAAATCATGGTTTTGTGAACCCGGGGTGGATGCTTTTGCATGGCGCTAATCTCTTTGTTTAGGTAACTTGCTAGCGGAAAATAAAGCTCTTGTTGGGTGGGTGCAGGTTCCTCCGTACAGGCGCTCATCATCCACACAAAAGGGATGAGAACAAACAATAAACGGATGCGGGATTGGAATTGCATAATGGGCGTAAAGGTAAAGAAAAAATCCTTGAAGTCGGCTGACTCCAAGGATCCGTTCACTTACGCGGTGAGCATTTCCTCGATAGGGATGCTAAGGACTTTCGTCAGGTCAAATAGTTTTTTTGCGTTTGGATAATGTTTCCCAGATTCCCAATAATTATAGGCACTTTGACTGACGCCAACGGCCCGGGCGACTTGATTCTGGGTTAATTTTTTCGACTGCCGTGATTTGATTAATAGCACGGAGAACAAGTGTTTGGTTTTCATATATGATTATGGGTTAGGTAAATAATTATAGGAATATGTATGCTTGTTTTGAATAAACCAATTTATTGGTCTAATAAAACATGATATTATAAGCTACTTGATAGAACCTGTCGCAGATTTGCGCGCGATTTGACTAAATAGACATCGCCTGTCTCAACTGGAAAGGCAAAAAAAAGGTCGGTGAGAAAATCCCACCGACCCGATTGTAAATTGCATGAATTACAAATTACGCTTCTTCAATTCACTCACAGCAAAATCAGCTGCACGTGCGGTCATGGCCATGTAGGTCAACGAAGGATTCACGCAAGACGCAGATGCCATCGCGGCACCGTCAGTCATAAATACGTTCTTCACTTCGTGTACTTGGTTGTACTTATTGACAATTGAATTTTTCACGGATGTTCCCATGCGGGCCGTACCCATTTCGTGGATACCTAAACCGATGTGTGTATCTGATTTGTTGTATGCATTGATATTCTTAAAGCCTGCCGCTTCTAACATTTCAGCCGCATCGTTCATCATATCTTGACGCATTTTCAATTCATTTTCACCAAAGTTCGCTTCGAAGGAAAGCACGGGTAAACCCCACTTATCTTTTTGGTCGCTCAATGTGAATCGGTTATTTGGATCTGGTAATATCTCACCAAAGCCACCAAATCCTACGGACCATTGTCCCGGATGCGTTAAGCTTTCTTTGAAATCAGCACCAAAACCATCCTGACCCACACCGCGGCCCCAGCCATCACGACTCGCACCACCTTGGTAACCGAAACCACGTGAATATCCACGCTTATCCTTGCCCCAGTTGCGGTAACGCGGAATGTATAAACCATTTGGACGAGAGCCAAACATGTAATCTTTATTGAAACCGTCCACCGTCGCGCTTGCGCCTACGCCCAAGTGGTGGTCCATGATGTTACGACCTAATTGGTCTGAATCATTTCCTAAACCATTTTGGTAACGGTTCGATTTTGAGTTCATCATGATTGCTGTAGAACCAATCGCTCCTGCATTTACAAAAATGATTTTGGCAAAATACTCTTTCGACTCCATCGTATTTTGATCGATCACACGCACGCCTTTTGCCTTTTGTGATTTCTCATCGTAGATGATTTCAGCCACAATCGCATTGTGCACCATCGTCAAACGACCGGTACGTTGCGCTGCCGGCAACGTAGCCGAAAGTGAACTGAAATAAGCGCCGTATGGACAACCACGCATACATTTGTTTCGGTAGTTACATGATGAACGACCCAAATCTGTGTGCTGCTTACCTGGTTTTGTTAGGTGAGCTACGCGGCCAACCGTCACTGGACGACCTAATTTTTTATTCACTTCATTTTTAAAATGAACCTCAGGCGCCGTCATTTGCATAGCTGGCAAGAAATCCGAATCTGGCAATACGTCCAAACCTTCCGCTTGGCCTGAAATACCGGCAAATTTCTCAACATACGAATACCAAGGAGCTAAATCATCATAGCCGATTGGCCATGGCGTTCCGATTCCCTCTTTCTCGTTGGCTAAGAAATCTTCTCTGTTCCAACGGTATGTTTGGCGACCCCACAATAACGATTTACCACCTGTATGGTAGGCGCGGATCCAATCGAATCCACCTTTTTTCTCGATGTAAGGGTTTTGCTTATCGTTTTCAAATAAGTAGCGGTGCTCTTCTGCTGGTGTGTAGCCAGTGCGCATTCCTGCCCAATATTCCTCAGCAGCCATGTTGGTAGGCCGACCGCGGTGGTCGAATTCCCATGGATTTTTCATCGCTGTTTCGTAGCCTTCGATGTGTTTGATCTCGCGACCACGCTCCATTACGGCTACTTTCAGTCCTTTTTCAGTTAATTCTTTCGCGGCCCAACCACCCGAAATTCCGGATCCAATGACGATTGCGTCAAACGTTTGGGTCTTGATTGCATCTATATTAAGATTCATTTTCTTGTGTCGTTTGGGATTAGTATGCGAATGATTTTTGATCCGGCTTCATGTCGGAAATGACTTCGAAGCGGCCGGGAACAGGCTCGTAAACGAAAGAAGCTTGAATGCCTTTTTCAGACGTATAATAGCCTAAAAGCGTCAATTCTTTCATCACACGCCAGAAAGGAACACCGCCCGCGCCTTCTAAAATATCTTTGTCTACGTTATCTCCCACCTTTACTTTACGCGCAGAATAACTCTTCATTAACTCGTTGGTATCGGCTTCTAACAAGGTCAACATCGCCACTTGGGCTTCGTTTGATTGATCAAGGAATTTAGCTTTGGCTAAATTATCTACCCCTTTTTTGAAGCTTACGTGTTCTGGTTTTTTGTAACAATCGTTCAGCATCATTTCGATGAATGCAGGAACGCCCGCGTCGATGGCGCCAGGTGTAGTTGTTTTTGGAATAATGTGTTCGGCAACGGCAGCGACAATTTTACGTTGTAAGTCTGTCAACGAAAATGTGCCTGCTTCTGCAATTACGCCGGCATTTTTTGCCTCCATCGCGAAGAGGGTAGGTGCGCTAAAAACACCACCTACTAACATCGCAATGCGAGAGACAGCTTCTCTTCTCTTAAGCATAGTTATTGTGTTAAATTGTTCAGGTCAAATGCCAAAATTTTCTACCATTTTGACAAGCGACAAAATTAATCAGAAACTCCGTTTTTCAAGGGATTATTTAGCTTTTTCTAGCTTTAAAACTAAATCTATGCGGTATGGAGGCAATTGTTTAACGTCGATATGGATCCCTTGTTTCTCCACGGTTCCGTTCAAAGTTGCCGTTTCTCCTAACATCGCCACAGGTTCTTTTTTATAAACCCCTGGAATGTAGATTGTTCCCTCATTTGGACGCTTCAATAAATGCACATACACATGCGAATCAGTCTGCGTGGTCACGCCCCAAACTTGTGGACCCAGTGGACCGCCACGCGTTCCGTAAACAGACTCGCCATGTCCTTTAAGCCAGCGGCCGGCAACGGCCAATGAGTCCGTAAACTCAGGTTGTATTTCGCCCGTTGGCATCGGACCCACATTTAGTAACAAGTTGGCATTACGTCCCGCAGCACCCACCAATAGATGAATAATCTGTTTCGGTGTCTTGAATTTCCGGTCGGTGATGTTATACCCCCAAGCCCCATTAATCGTTTCGCACGATTCAAGTGGCAGTTGGGATGCTTGCTGAAAACTCAATCCTGAATGGTTTTCGCCTGGTAGGTCGCGCTCAAACATTTGAAAATCCTCGCCTGGAATCGGATCCAGATGGTGGTTATTCCCAATCATGCAGGCGGGCTGCAACTGGTGAATCAAACTATAGATCTCATCGTATTTCCAGTCGATGCGTGACTTCCGATCCGCATTGCCTTCTGAATTGGTTTGGTCCCAGTGGCCATCAAACCAAATGTTATGGATCTCCCCGTAATTCGTGAGTAACTCGGTCAATTGCGCCTTCATGAATTTCAGGTATGATGCGTAATCGCCTTTGCCTTTACGTCCACTTTTCTGTCCGGTACGGCCGGTCTCCCATGGATAATCGTCGCGGTACCAGTCAAGTGTTGAATAGTATAGGCCTAGTTTCATGTCTTGTTTTTTACAGGCTTCAGCCAGTTCTTTAAGGGCGTCGCGCTTGAATGGCGTATTGGTGATTTTCCATTCAGACTGTTTCGTATCCCAGTTGGAGAAGCTATCGTGGTGGCGGGTGATGAAAATAATGTATTTCATGCCGGCGTTTTTGGCGATGCTCACCCAGGTGTCTGCATTGAATTTACTTGGATCGAAGGCGGGCATAAGCCGACCGTAATCATTTTTTGAAATCCCTTTGTTGTTCATGACCCACTCGCCATCGCCGAGCATACTGGAGAGTCCCCAGTGGATAAACATACCATATTTTCGATCTTGGAAGGCTTGGCGTTCTTGAAGATTCGCCTCAGAGGGTGTGTATTGTGCCAAAGCCGGCAGGCTAAGTAATGTGCACAAACATAAGGTACTTAATTTCATAGCGAGATAAGGTTTAGAAAGAGGCAAATTATCAAATTTTTGGATAGTTTTATCAGTTTGCGAATAGGATTTTCGCGAGATTTTTTTGTTTTTTGTGTCGCGACGAGCGGCTAGACACCCTGCCGACGTCCCACTTAAATTTTCGTTTATGCAAGAAAGTGCGCCTATTTTTGATAATAATAAAATACCCGTTAAGAAGCTTTGGCAAGTGATTATCGCCTCATCCGTAGGCACTGTGATTGAGTGGTATGATTTCTATATTTTCGGTAGCTTGTCGGCCATCATTTCCCTTTCCTTTTTTCCCAAAGAAGACCCAACTGCCGCGTTCATTTCTACGCTGGCCGCTTTTGGCGCGGGCTTTGTGGCTCGTCCATTTGGTGGGGTGATTTTTGGTAGATTAGGCGATCGCATTGGTCGGAAATACACCTTTTTATTGACATTACTCCTCATGGGCGGATCCACTTTTGCGATTGCGTTCATCCCTTCTTACTCGGAAATCGGCCTAGTAGCTCCGGCGATATTACTCTTTTTACGCATCATTCAAGGACTTGCGTTAGGGGGCGAGTATGGCGGCGCGGCTACGTATGTGGCAGAATACGCCCCAGATGCGGAGCGCGGAAAATATACGGCCTATATTCAGACGACTGCAACGCTCGGATTTTTCGTTTCCATCATCGTGATTTTGGTGTCGCAAAACCTGATGGGAGATGCGGTGTTTAGGGATTGGGGCTGGCGGGTACCTTTCGCGTTATCCGGAATTTTGGTGATTGTTTCCTATTTTATTCGTCGGAACATGCACGAATCGCCCTTGTTTTCAAAGTTGAAAGCGGAGGGTCGCTTATCGGAAAACCCTTTGAAGGAGGCTTTTGCCACGAAGGAAAATCGCCGATTAATGTTGGTGGCCATGTTTGGAGCGATTGTGGGCCAAGGGGTAGTGTGGCATACAGGCCAATTTTACGCACAGATCTTTATTAATAAAATTTTGAAAGTGGACTTTACAACCACGAACCTCATCATTGCGGCTTCGCTTGTGATCGGAACTCCATTGTTCGTGTATTTTGGTAGCTTGTCGGATCGCATCGGTCGGAAAAAGGTGATGTTGGGCGGCATGGCCCTTGCTGCGATTTTCTACTATCCGCTCTTCGCGTGGATGTCTGACATTGTTGACCAAGAAGGAACCCTCGTGGGTGATGCCTATTTCTTAACCATGACGGGCAAAGTTCAATTGGCCTTTATTTGTACTTGCTTGGTAACATTCGCAGCGATGGCTTATGGTCCAATTGCAGCCTTTTTAGTTGAATTATTCCCAACCAAAATCAGGTATACCTCCCTCTCCATTCCGTATCATTTTGCAAATGGGGTGTTTGGCGGATGTGCGCCTTTTGTGGCGACTTGGTTAGGCGCCGTGACACATTCCAATTTTGCGGGTATCTTTTATCCGATTGCCCTAGCAGCCTTGACGGTGATTATTGGGGTGATTTACTTGCCGGAGACGAAAGGGAGAGCGTTAATGGATTAATTAGACGCTGGACGTTAGACTCTGGACGCTGGAAACTAGATTCTGGACGCTAGACGTTAGACGCTAGACTGTATTTGTAGAGACGCGACACCTCGCGTCTTTTTTTCTTTGGCAAACCTTTCAGGATTGCCAAAGTTTGAGGCGCTTTCCGCGCCGATTTATGTAGAGACGCGATACCTCGCGTCTTTTATTATTTTACCATTAGCATGTTAGCCAGACGTCTAACGTCTAGTCTCTTTACAATATCTGATTGAACTCAATGATTTCTCCGGATGGCCCTTTGACATTAAAGAAGCGGGTACCATTTTTCCAAAATTGCAAAAAGGTAGGTGTTTCCTCTAGAATCTCAAATCCGGCCTTTTTCAGCGTTTCGAACGCATGATCCACATCAGCCACATCGATGGCAAAATGATCTACATGTCCATTTTTACGTTGCTTAATTTCAGCTAATTGCTTCGCTGGCATTTGATATAATTCAACAATCACCTCGTGATTTTTCATCATCACACAGGCCCCAAAACCACCGTCAAACTCGAATGGAGATTCCATCACATTTTCAAAGCCAAGGCGCTCGTAAAAGGGAATGGAGACTTCCAGGTCGTGCGCGGGGATACCGATATGCTGGATTTTATGGATAAAATCGATTTTCATAGGTGTTCAAGATTTTAGACACCTAAAGTAAGCGGAATTATTTTACCACGGGCCGTGCGTAGGGTAATTTTTGCACCAAATTCATGTCATAGTAGGCCGACAAACCTAATGACGCCACGCTGCCTGCTTCGTCCAAATTCAAAAACCCGTCGGCATCCATGTAAGCCGGATCCACAAAGGCATGTTGCAAAGACCCAATCACCAAAAACGTGTTATTCAACTCAATAGGAATAATTTGCTCCAATTTCAGGGCGTATTGCACGGGACTACCGCTTACAAACGGCACAGGAAAATCGGCCTGATACATTGGTTCTAAACCTACTTCGACAAATTCATTCACGCCATCCGCGTATTTGGCACTAGTCTGATGTGCTTGGGAAATTTGGTCCACTGCAATGTGATTGATCGTATATAACCCAGTCGCTTCGATGTTACGCAAGGTATGCGGCGCAGCCTCACGGGGCCGATTCACAAACGCGATCAAAGCGGGATCTGCCCCGAGGTGCACAATATTACTAAAAATGGCAAGGTTCAGATTTTGGTTTTTATCCTGCGACGCAATCAGGGAAGCACTTTTAAACCCTGATAGCGAGTTCACAAAATTTGCACGCGTAAAGCGATCCCAATTCGCCAAATCCGCTAAAGAAAAATGTTTCATGTTGTCCTAACGCGTTCACGCCCTTTTTGTTTACACTTTAACGGTCCATTTTAAGTAGGTCAGTACACGCAAAATAGTATACCAAATCGCCAAATACACCACTGCTCCCGTCAACGACGCAACGTATGGATTAGATACATGTCCCGCAATGGCTTGTTGGTACATCCAACCCACAATGCCCTGATCGCCTATTTTAATCATATTCAATGCGCGGGGAATAATCCCTGAAAAGAAAAACACGAGCATCGGATGCATACCAAATAACAAAATGGGAGCAATGTAAGCTGTTTGGTTTTTCTCATCCACGAGGTAGCGTAAAGCCGCTAAGCTCAGTAAAGCCCAACCAGCCGTCACGCAAACAAATGAACTTGTCCACAAGGCTTTGTTCATGGGAAATGTCAGGTCCCAAATAAAACCAACAACTAACAAAATAAGGCCTCCCAAGGCCAAAAGGTGCGTTTTTCGAAGCTGAGTACCTGCAATTAGACCGATGATACCCGTTGCTATCGCGGGAATCGTACTTAAAATTCCTTCGGGATCCCACGTTTTGGATACGGCCCATAAATGTCCAGGAAGTAGTAAATTATCTACATACGCAGCTAGATTAGTTCCTTCGTTTAAGTTCGCCGGGCCTACGCCTGGTACTGGAATCAAAGTCATGATGGCGTAATAGCCGAGGAGCAATACGGCTGCTATGACTGCTAGTATGGGCAGGTTGATTCGGCCATACGCAAAACCAACGATCGCATAAACCACCGCGATACGCGGTAAAACCCCTGGAATACGAACCGTTTTAAAGTCTTCCAAGCCGCTAAAAGCAAGTCCAAACATGATGACAGCCAGGACAACCGACACGATTAATTGGTTTTTCGCATCGTATTTTCCGAGGAGCGAGGTAGTGATGAGTCCAGTGAAAACTAGGCGAATCATCAATAAAGGAATTCCCTCCAAATCTCCTACATGTATCCGACTGAAGAAACTGAGAAAAAATCCTAACAAAAATATACGCAGCGTGCGTGTGATTAATTTGGATATTGGAACGGGTTCGCCGTCGGGTTTGGCGAGCACAATCGAGACGCCTACGATGAACAAAAAGAAGGGAAAAACAAGGTCGGTGAGCGTGCAACCATGCCATTTGGCATGTTCAAAAGGCGCATAAATATGGCCCCAATCCCCAGGATTATTGACCAAAGTCATCAGCATCACAGTCAGGCCACGAAAAACATCTAGGGAGATGACGCGGTTTTGCATAGGTAAATCGGTTAATTTGCAGGTAAAGCTAAAAAAATGATTTTAATAAATATCGTCTTGGCCATGCTGAGTTACCACACGCCGGATTCGTCGGCCGTCAACCTCCTCGTAGGTTCGTATACACGCCAAGGAAATCCTGGCATCGAGATCATCGATCCACAAACCCGAAAAACGGTGCACGCCGTTGCGCAGTCACAGGCTTCGTTTCAGGCCTTGTCGAAAGACCAACAATACCTATTCTCGGTCCACGAGGAAGTAGACGGCAAAGGTGCAATTAGCTCCTACAAGCAAGAAAAGGGCACTTTTTCGCGTCTGAGTACCCAGTTGACACAAGGCGACGCTCCCTGTTACGTCCTTTTCCGCGAAGCCAGCCAAACCGTCTACGTCGCCAATTACCTGGGTGGGAACCTCAGTGTTTTTCAAACGAAAGCTGGACAGATTCAGCCTATCAGCCAAAACATCGTCTATCCAAAACCAAGTCATGCGCACATGGCGGTGGTCATGCCGGATGGGGGCCAATTGGTCGTAACGGATTTGGCGGCAGATAAAATTCACGTACATGCGTTGCTATCTAATGGCCTTGTGGCGACGCAATATGAGGATGTCGAATTACCGAAAGGAACGGGGCCGCGGCATATGGTATTTAATTCATCGGGGGATATTGCTTATGTACTCGGAGAATTGAGTGGGACGATTGATGTGTTTCGTATTTATGCCAATGAATTTACGCACCTGCAACGGATTGTGATCGATCAAAGTGCTGGAAATCCAAACCACGCGAGTGCCGATTTACACCTATCTCCGGATGGGAAATGGTTGTTGGCCTCCAACCGTAAAACTCAGAATTCCATTCGCGTACTTGCCGTTTTACCTTCTGGTGAATTGCGCGATCACAAAGAGATACTTGTGGGGAAGATGCCTCGAAACTTTCAATTTGACCCGAGCGGACACTTCGTTTATGTGGCTAGCCAAGGGGAAAATCGCATCCAAAAGTTTGCTTTCAAGGATGGGGAGTTAAAAGATACGCAGGAGGATATTGAGGTAAAACAGCCGGTGGCGATCTTGTTTTTGAGGAAATAAAAAAGACACGAAGGGATTAGACGCTAGACGTTTTGGACGTCAGACGCTAGACGTTGGACATTAGTCCGGAGTTGAATTGTAGAGACGCAATACCTTGCGTCTTTTTTAAATAGCCGCGAAATGTCGCGTCACTACAAAATGACAAAAGCCCCAGGATTTCTCCCGGGGCTCTAATATCTATCTTATTTAGACTAGTACGCTAGAAAGCTTTGCCTAAGAAAAAATAGACGCGAAGTATCGCGTCTCTAAAATATATTACTTTCCAAATGAGTAGCGCAATGCGATCTCATGCGACTGTACGCTCACGCGGCTTAACTGCGACGTTGGCATCTCGAATACATACCCTAAGTAAATATTCTTTGTTCCTTGGATACCTGCGCGG
>JAIXRT010000258.1 GCA_027485075.1 Cytophagaceae bacterium | reverse complement strand
CCCCCTCCCCTTCGGCCCCCCGGCCGGCTGGACGTTTTGAAAGTTGTCTTTCAAAAAGTTCTCAAAAATCCTGGCCGACCCTTTTCAAACATTTTTAGAAGAAGGGGGGGAGGGAGAACTTTAGGGGTTTTCGAGGAGGGGGTCCGCCGAATTTTTTTGCACCTCGTGGAATGCCTACCCACCAACAAATAATCCTTTATGACACCATCTATGCTCTTATTTTTTCCAAACCTCGAAAAAATAATTGGCACACGGCCCCCATCCACCTCCTTCGGCATAATCCCTATGAAAACCATTTTGTGTGAGAACATTATCGACCTCTTGTTTTCGAGATATATCAGTATAATCATTCTCCATGATAATCAAGTTTATATTCGCCAATATTTCAGGCATATCCATTAAAATATAATAAAAGGCGCCTTCGCAATCCAATACCAGTGTATCAAACACAATATTGTATTTTGTTTGTATTTCGTCAAGCGTCATCGTATTCACCCACGAATACCCCTCTTGTAACGTTTCACTTGGAAGGGTGTCCCAACCCTTCTGAATCAATTTCCTTTTTGACAATGCCGAAGTTTCTATATGAAACTGGAGCTGGTTTGCGTCTCTGTTTTCCTTTAGCTGGGTTGCTATTTCTAGGTTCGATTCCAAGGTAACGAGATTTCGTTGATTCGCCAATAGACAAGCAATGATTAAAGAGTTCCTTCCTATATTTCCTCCGATTTCCAAGACCTTTTCTTTACCGGTCAAATAACGAACGGACATGCGTTGTTCGGGCAATTCTTCAAAAAAACTCCCGTAATTCAATCTCAATGCGGATTGTATCTGAAACGTTTTCATCGCGATTTCATACGACTCCCTATCCATATGATTATGTATATAATATTGTTTTTATATTCAAGCATGATAAAACAAAAATAAAATAGAAGAATGTTGAGAACATAGAGTATATGATATCAGCGATTGCGGTTTTCTTTGGAGAGGTTCACGGAACCGTCCGTTTTACAGAGGTCAAAGAGGGCGTTCGTATTGATATTGATATAAAGGGATTAAAAAAGGGCGCGCATGGATTTCACGTCCATGAATGCGGTGATATGAGCGACCGATGCGAAAGTATGTGTGCACATTTCAATCCTTATGGAATGGACCATGGGGGTCCGGACGACAAAGTCCGCCATGTCGGCGATTTAGGCAATTTGGTTGCGGATTCGAAAGGGTCTGCTAGGGCGTCTTTTGTTGACCGCGTCATTCGGTTGAGGGGAACAAAGGCGAATATTATTGGTAGGGGTCTCATTATTCACGCCGACGAAGACGATTTAGGAAAAGGGGGTCAGACAGATAGTTTGACGACTGGGCATGCTGGGAAACGCGTTGCTTGTGCTGTGATTGGGTATGCTAAAACTCGCTAACAAATGTTTCCTCGGGTGCTTTCGGGATAGCAAACGCGGCAAACTTGCGCCTCCATACAGGCTGCGAACACCACTCTATAACCGCTGCCATTTTATATTCCAATATCTCTTTTTCACGGGCGTCCGATGCCATTTTCGCCTCCAAAGCTATAATCCTCTCCTGTAGGTGATGATTATAGACTTCCTGTGATTGGATTCGGGTTTCTAGACGCTTAATCTGTCGGGCTCGGTCGTCATCTCGGCCAAATAGATTCGAAGTGAGTTGGAGTTGGTCGCGAACGACGTCTTGGAGCTGGAGGGCCACTACATGCGAATACTTCGATTGTGGAGGATTTAATGATTCGCAAGGTAACAAACAACTATTTTTTAATGGCATATGGGCACGTGGTTGTTGGCCTTTACGTAAATCATTAAAGTCAAATGTTCTATTTGAATAATATCCATTCACAATACTTTCTCTCAATATCCCATAACCGTTGAAATCGTCAAAATTGATGGTGACTCGATTATAATCCCCATGTTGTAAACAACATGGTTCCATTTGAATCGAACGAATACGAACATTATTGCGACCCGCTACATCCCATATATAAGCAATCTCTCCATCTGTAATATGCGCAGGCACTTCTGGCATAATAAGCGAGAACGGTGTTGGTTGATAGGTCATGATAAGATATACCTTTATGACAAACCCACAGAATCCCTTCAATTTTTCCCCTTCGCAAACTCATATAAAGGTCTCACTACATATATATAAATGAAGTTCGCCAACCTTCTTGCGTTCCTTTCTCTTGTTTTCGCAAACGCCGATGACTGTATCGGTCCCATTTCAAACCAGTGTGTTCAGTTCTCCGTATCCTCTGGAACAGGCTGTGCCTGGATGTGTAATTACTGTGCTACCCAATTAGGCACTAGCAACTACTATTTCACCGACGGAGTATGCTCTTACCAACAAGGTGAGGGATGTGTCGGAAATCCTATTGCCGGGAAAACATACACGTGTTGCGCAATAATCATCGACGAGCCTACAGGACTCCTGGCATGAAGTCATAAAGAAATATATTTATTTATGACCTATAGAAAAATAATCATATGATGTCCAATAGAACTCACTAGATGCATAAGGGCATGGTATAACTTTCCATATAGGGGGTCGAAACAATATGATTTTGTTAAAAACCCATACAAGTAGATCCATACACAAAACAAAAACGTTAGAATACATACCGCCAATTGCCAAGATTTTACGGACGACCATTTTTTAGAGAGTTTCCAGGCTCCATAAATGATAATGGAGAATATGAATAGTTTGTCTAATCGGTTGATTGATAATGTATTATAGGTGTGAACAAGGAGAGAACAAATTACAAGCGAAACAAATAACACTGAATAGAGATACTGTCTAGTCAAAAAAGCCGTCAATACATTGGTTCCTAAAACCAAAGAAGACCAGAATAATAAGGATGGGATTTTTATAGGTATAAGAAGTGAGTCTATAATTGTCATAAAGAATAATTAGATAATCCTTTATGACATAGGGGGCGAAGCCCCCAAAAAAAAGTTTTTGCAACGTGTCATAAAGAATAATATGAATACTCCTTTATGACATACTTTTATACCCATCTTCCGTCCAAATGTTGATGGACGTTCTCGCAATCCCCTCTAAAATAGAGCGTCCATATACTACAATTTCCAGTAGTGAATATAATATGTTTACATTTCGACATGATATACGTAATAGCAATGTATTTTTTGGCATATTCGTAGTTCTTCTGTTTGGAAAAAACCTGCTGGACAGCAGTTGATTTATCGCTTATATGACAAATGTATTCGTCTGAAAACCGGAAACTATTTGCGAAATGCTGTGTCATTTCGTTCAAAAACGCGGTCTCATCGCTTTGAACTAAAAATATCAGGTTCGGGTGTTCTCTCTGGAGTTCTTCCGCCTTTTCTTTCATTTCTTCATAGGAACAAATGGGCGTCTCGGTTGCCTTGTCATTACCTCTGTAAAACAATAGACATATATTTTCGTATCCTCCTCGTGGTTCGATGTAGGTTCTCTCCATTTCCATCAAAATAGCCCGAACCTCTTCAGAAGGAGAAAAGTATTTTCTTACAAAGGGGCAAATAACAGAAAAAGGGACCGTTTTATAATTATCAAATTGGTAATCGCGATGTAATATGTTTTTCATTCGCTCCATTTGTTGTTCGGTTATTACAATGTCATCGGTGTTAGTCTCAAAAAAATGACTATATACTTCTGTATGACTCACTTTATAATCCGTGTGTGTTTCCATGGGATTATAAATGAAATACATCGTGTTGATAAGAAATCCTTTGGGTAAAGAATTGTATCGATTTCCATATTCAAAAATACAGCGGAGAATGGTTGTGGAAGAAGAAAAGATACCCCCGTTCGAAGGATTGACCACTTCTAAAATACCATCTTTGGCAAACGACCAAACATTTACTTGTTCTCCCATATTGTCATTATATACGAATTATTTTATATGGATGTCATAAAGAATAATATTGTAGGGGGGCTCCTGTCCGCTTCGCTCATCCCTACGACCCCCCCCAAAAAGTTTTTTTGCAACGTGTCATAAAGAATAATATGAATATTCCTTTATGACGTAGGGGGCTCCTTTCCGCTTCGCTCCTTTCCGCTTCGCTCATCCCTACGACCCCCCCCCAAAAAGTTTTTTTGCAACGTGTCATAAAGAATAATATAGATATTCCTTTATGACAATAACTAAAATGGACCTTTGGCGTAGCCTAAGGGAGGGGTCATGTGCGCCTTCGGCGCACGGCCGGGGTCCGGCACCGGCTTTGCCGGTGCAGTTGGGGGTCCAAAGGACCCCCGAAGGACCCCATGTAGGGGAACCCTCCCCGCCCCTTCGGGGCTCATCGGTTCCCTACCCTACCCTAGAGACCAGCTAAATGAGAAATCGCGAATGGATTTCCCTTGAGTTGCGAAATCATATCCGGTGTATTGCGGTCCAATTGAATACCCGAGTTGAATGTCTGGCTTTGAGGCCCCGCCTGTTGGCCCATAAATTGGGGAGAAGGGCTCAAAAACGGCATGGTAGGCGTATTGTCGCGCTGGTTGAATGACTCTTTCTGCTTCGCCGACATATTCACATTCGCGCTAAAGAGACCCATGTTTCCAGAGGTTGTGTAGGACGCAAGAGTAGAAGACTTGACATCATTATTACGCTGGTTATATTCGGCATTGTAAGTTCTCGGTCTTTGGGACCGGTCTCCTCCTCCACCAACACCGGCATAATAGAAATCACTCTGTGTCATACGGTTATTGACAATGGGCTGATTACCAGCAACGATATATCCAGTTCCACCCTGAGCCTGATTACGGTCGACAAAAAGATGCCCCTTACCATCCTCCGTGGTTTCTTTAATAGTGGTCGCCGGTCTGTCAGCAGGATTAAAGACATAGGAGTTTGAGACAGTGGTTCCAGGATTCTGGTAGGGGCGGAGAGTTCCCACTGCGTTCTCGCGGCGAGAAGGCCGGAGAGCATCCAAGAGGGGCGCAACGACGGCACCAATCGCTCCTCCAAATGCGCCGAAATAGGTATCTTGCTGATTGGCTGAGCGGTTGTTCTGATACACCATGCGCGATTTGTTGCCGAAGTCGCCTTCATTGGCACCGGCAGCATTGAGTCTATAAGCGGGGGCCAACGGAACTTCGCCTAAATCGATGTGTTTAGAAGGCATATATTCGCCATCCACATAGGTTGCCTCATTCGCTGCGCCGGCTCCGCCAATATAAGACGTAGTCGTATCCTGTCTAGCACCAGCCTTTAAGACATCAATCGAACGACATGTAGGAGCCGTTACTGCTCCCGTAGTCGTCATCCAGCGGTCCGAACCCAATTCATAAGTTGTATCGACACGGTTCTTCTCCATATTTCCTAAAATACCGCGGTTACTGATGGCCGACAAGGCAGGACCCTCATGACCATAAAGACCGATTCCTCCCGGTTTCTGATGGTTGAGAGTGCGGAGCTCGTCAACACCACGGTCCATGTACATATCACGGGCCATGAGTCCGGAGTTGTATCCACCAAATCCAGAAGAACCGTATCCTACACCGATACCTGGACCGACGTATTCCTCGGCAAACGGTTTGACATTGGATTGCTTGAGAGACGGGT
>JAIXRT010000221.1 GCA_027485075.1 Cytophagaceae bacterium | reverse complement strand
GTGGAAGCCCTCTCGCAAGGGATGCGTCTAGACTTGAATGTACATGGAATCAAAGTATCCAATGTCGCGCCTGGTGCCGTACATACCGATTTTTCAGCCGTACGATTTAAAGGAGATCTACAAAAAGCGGAAGCGGTTTATGCTGGCTTTGAGCCATTAGTAGCTGCAGATGTCGCGGATTTGATTCGCTATATCATCACCGCACCCGCACATGTGAATATTGCAGATGTAACGATCATGCCGAAAGCGCAAGCTTCAGCAACTCAGATACTACGAAAAAATTAAAGGTTTCGTTGGCGAACCGTTTCGTAAATAATCACACCGGCGGCCACGGACACATTGAGTGATCCTACCTGTCCGCTTTGTGGAATAACGGCTAAATCATCTGATTTACGGATGATTTCATCGGAGATACCATCTTCCTCAGAACCCATGACAATGGCCGTAGGTCCGGTATAATCCACGCTATACATCGAGTTTTTGCCTTTCTCAGTACACGCGACAACGCGCAAGCCTGAGTTTTGTAAGAAATCAACGGTTTGTAATAAACTGTCTTCCCGACAAACTGGAATGAAGTTTAACGCTCCTGATGACGTTTTCATGGCATCTGCATTGATTTGCGCAGCACCTTTCGATGGAATTACGATCGCATGCACACCTGCACATTCTGCTGTACGCGCAATCGCACCAAAATTCCGAACATCTGTAATCCGATCTAGGATCAAAACCAACGGGATTTGACCTTTCTCGAAGGTATCTGCAATCACATTTTCCAATTTGGCATAATGAATCGCCGAAACGAAGGCAATGGCACCCTGGTGATTTTTGCGCGTGATGCGATTTAATTTTTCCAAAGGGACCTTCTGAACTTGAATGCCTTTTTCGTGTGCTAAATCAAGAATTTCCGTATGTCCTAACTCGCGTTGAACCAATAAACGATCAATTTCCTTTCCAGAACGTAAGGTTTCTAGTACAGATTGAATACCAAATACAATCTCTTTGTTCTCCGTTTTCGGAGTTGTGAAATGTCTAAATGGTTTTCTAAATGGGGGTCTTGATTCGTTTTCTTCTGACACGGTATTGGCTGAAATGTGGGGCAAAGGTCGGCATTTTTTTTCAAACCATTTGTCTGAAGGTCAAATTTACCCGTGGTGCCTGAATTTTCAGCGCCTTAGGCAAGGCGTGAAGCCAATGCTGCTGGGTTTCCCCCTCCATACTCAATAAACTGCCAGGAAGTAATGGAATGCGAATTTTTTCACCCGTTTTCCGATGTTTGAAATCGAAGTTCCGCGTAGCACCTAAACTGATCGAAGCGATGCACGAGTTGGGAACAATGCTCTTTTCATCATCCGCATGCCAGCCCATGCCATCCGCACCATCGTGGTAGTAATTCAGCAAACAACCGTTAAAAGAGACGTTTAACTGCTTTTCTATGCGGTTTTTGAGTTCGAGTAGCTCCGGCGTCCAGGGATTGACAAATTTGGCAGAGCCGGAATAGGTATAGCGTCGCTGGCCATCTGCAAACCAGGCCATTTTTCTCCGCATCGGTATCGTTTTGCCAAAAATATGAACTACATCTGATTCCCAAGGAATCGTTTCTTCCAGCGCGCGTTGAAATTGGCTTGCCTCTGCAACAGATAAAAAGCTGGGATAGTAGTGCACTGCTCCATCGTAGGGGAGGAAATTCTGGGATTCCGGTGAAGCGAATAGCGAAAGCATGAACCAAATTACCTAATCTTAGGTAAAAACTTTACCTTTGTGCTCAAATTTAGCATACGATGTATAAAACGACTGAAATTGCCTCTTCTGATATTCCTTCGGATAATCCTGTTCACCAGCGCCTATTGTTTCCTTACATGCATGTAAGCGAATTGGTTTCAGGAAATGTATTGGAAATCGGTTGCGGTACGGGTCGTGGTGTAGGTGTATTAGCCGATAAGGTTGCTGCCTACACGGGCGTCGACAAGAACACCGAATTAATGAATTCGCTTTCGGCGCAATATCCGAACTTTACGTTCATCGATATGTTCTTGCCTCCCTTGCAAGATTTGCCTTCCAATCACTTTGATTACGTGATTACATTTCAAGTAATCGAGCACATTGAAAATGATGATTTCTTTTTGTCAGAAGCTGCGCGTGTATTAAAGCCGGGCGGTAAATTGTATCTGACCACGGTGAATCGCCTGTTTTCATTGACACGTAATCCATGGCATGTGCGTGAATATGTGTCGGCTGAGTTAAGTGGCTTGATGTCCAAACATTTCAGTCAAGTGATCACGGAAGGGGTACACGGCAATGAAAAAGTGATGCATTATTACGAGGAGAATAAGAAATCAGTAGCCAAAATTACTCGATTGGACATTTTCAATTTACAGTATAAATTGCCACGTACGTGGCTACAAGTTCCGTACGATATAGCCAATCGGATGAGCCGTTTAGCTATTTCAAAATCAAGTAATCAATTAGTCAATTCCATTCAAGTGGATGATTATTACTTGAGTGACAAACCTGCCGAATCCCTAGATTTCTTTTTCACAGGTATCAAATAATGGAATTCATCGATTCTGCCATAGAGGAATATGCACGCGTCTTTTCAGGCGAGCCATCCCCTTTATTGCAAGAATTAGACCGCGAAACCCATGCCATGATTCTTCAGCCGCGCATGCTCTCCGGGCATTTGCAAGGAAGATTTTTGTCGTTTTTCGCGAAGGTTTGTCGGCCTAGCACCATCCTCGAAATAGGCACTTTTACGGGTTATTCAGCTTTGTGTTTAGCGGAAGGATTGACTCCGAATGGACGATTAATTACTATTGATATCAACGAAGAGTTAGAAACCTTCACACGTTCTTTCTTTGATCGCTCGGACTACAAGGAGCAAATTGATTACCGCATTGCAGATGCCAAAGACGAGTTGACGAAGATTGATGGGCCGTTTGATTTGGTGTTTATCGATGCCGACAAGCGTAATTATGGACTTTATTATGATTTGATCATCGACAAAATGAGCCCGGGTGGGATTATTTTAGTGGATAATGTGTTGTGGAGTGGCAAGATCGTGGATGAGACGGCACGCGATAAATCGACGCAAGCATTGCGTGACTTTAATCAAAAATGCTTGGATGATCCGCGCGTCGATAAGATGCTATTGCCGCTTCGGGATGGATTGTATATGCTCCGCGTGCGTTAAGGTTTTACCTTGATTTTTTGTCCTACTTGAATCGTAGGTACTTTCCCTAGTCCATTCCAAAGAATCAAATCATCTACACTTACTTGATAGATTTTCGAAATACGAAATAGCGTTTCACCAGCTTTTACTTCGTGGAATGCAGCTTGGGTATTCGCTGGTGCACTTGTTTGCGCTGCGGCTACCTCCGGTGCTTTCTCCACAATCTGTGTTTGCTCAATGATTTTTTCAGCTTCCTTTTTGTCTGATTTGATAACGATTTCGCGGGAATCTGCCGGATCGATGTAGAATGATTTTTTAGGCTCTATGGTTTCGATTTTCCTTGTTTCCTCTACGACAACCACGGGAGCTACTTCGATCGATTTTTCTACCGCTGGCGCATTTTTTCTCTTCTCATCTAATTTCTGCGCGATGATCTCGAGCATCGGAATGCGGCGATTCACCTTGATTTTTTGGCCAATTTGGATGACTGCGGTTTGGTCGATGCCATTTAGCTTAAGCAATTCGCCTAATTTCATCTCGTATTTCGTCGCGATTGAACTTAGGTTATCTCCTTCGGTAACCACGTGATTCCGAATTTCAAATTGATCACTTAAGATTTGCTGATTCTTTGTACGTTTAGTTTTTGATAGATTGGGTGCGTACAGCTTCGTGGAATCTAAGGAGGCCGTCAGTACCAAATCTTGCGGTGGCGTCTCCGACAAATAAGTTTTGACATTGGACGGATGATACAACGTATAGGCTTTATCGTCTGGTACAAAATCTTTCAATATCCAGGCATTGTAACGCTTGAGATCATCATAGCTCACCTTCAGTTCGTCAGATAAGTCATATAGATTTTTTCCGCGCGTATTTGCGTACGTCACTAAACTCGTGGAGTCAGATTTGGGCAAGGTATTTAATTGATCCGCCCAGAAATGCTTGTAGGCCAAGAAACGGATAACATACCAGTCGGTGGATGAGTCCACTTCAATTTCCGTTTTATTCGCCCAATTCGCCGTGTAAGGTAGTTTTTTGATGGTGCCTAGGCCCACGCGGTAGGAGAGTAAGGTACTCATCCAGTTGTGCAGCACGCCATTATTGCGGTTGAAATAATTGACCGCACCGCGGGTAGCCTCAAGGATATGGCGGCGTTCGTCGATTTCATTGTCAACTTTTAGGCCAACATCCTTCGCTGTTTCCAATTTAAACTGCCAATAACCCACGGCGGCAGAAGTAGAAACGGCATTGGGATTTAAGTTACTTTCTTGAACGCACAAAAATTTGAAATCGTCCGGAACATTTCCCTGTGCTAAGATTGGCTCGATCACAGGAAAGTATAAACGCATCTTTTCAACTAAAGAGGCCACATATTTTTTATTTGCCCCGAGCATGGCAAATTCTTTATCAAAGATCGGTTTGGCAGATGCATGGATGGCGACACGCACATTTCCGATCGAAATGGTATCCGGAACGGTGTTTGATGCAAACATCGGAGTTGCGATGCTGCACGCGAGCCAACAAACCAATTGCTTTAAATTCATGGGTGCAAATTTATCAAATTTAACTGATTTAACGGATGCTTTGGGTATTTATTGCTTTTTGTGGCATTCAGCCGGATTATCTTTACCTTTGTTTTTTAGCCCAACGCACATGATTTTAATTGACGATACTGTTATTAGTGAGGATATTGCCGACGAGTATTTTGTTTGTGATTTAACCAAATGTAAGGGTGCATGTTGCGTGGAAGGGGATTTGGGTGCGCCGTTGGAAGAAGCGGAATTAGCGATCATTGATCGCATTCAAGATGAAATTCGGCCATTTTTGTCGGCAGATGGGATCGCCGAAATTGAAAAACAAGGTACCTACATTCGGGAAGAGGACGGTGATTTTTCTACGCCAATTATCAAGGGACGTGAATGTGTCTATGCGATTTATGACGAAAAGGGATATTTGAAATGTGGCATCGAGCAAGCTTATTTTGCCGGTAAAACAGATTTTCGCAAACCCATTTCCTGTCATTTATATCCAATTCGAATCCAGAAACTAGCTGAATATCAAGCGATTAATTATGAGCGCTGGACAATTTGTTCAGATGCATGTTCGCATGGAAAAGAGTTAGGTGTACCGGTGTATAAATTCCTTAAGGATCCGTTGATTCGTAAATTCGGTACCAAATGGTATGCAGAATTAGAGCGTGAAATCGACGAGCGTAAATTGGATTAATGGATAACATCAATGCCTTTGATGCGATTTATCAAGTGGTTCGCGAGATTCCATCGGGTCGCGTTACATCCTATGGCGCGATTGCTGCGTATTTAGGCATGAAAGGTGGCGCTCGGATGGTCGGTTGGGCGATGAACGCTTCACACACGTTGGCAGATGTTCCGGCTCATCGCGTAGTTAACCGCAATGGGGTGTTGACTGGGAAGAATTTCTTTGGCGGAAATCGGATGCAGGAATTACTGGCTCAGGAGGGTGTCGCCGTCCAAAATGACCAAATCATTGATTTTAAGCAACATTTTTGGGATCCATCGACGGAGTTAGCTTAGTCGATGCTGCGCAGGAATTTCTTTCCGCCTAAGGCTTTCATTTGTCTTTTGATGGCTTGCGTACGTTTGTTCACATAGCCAGAAGGGGAGGCCACGGAGAATCGGATGGGATTGGGTAGGCAAGCTGCCAAACGTGCCGCTTCGGTGGTGCTTAATTCTTCCGCGGAATGGCCGTAATATTTTCGCGAGGCTGCTTCGACGCCAAAGGTCATTTTTCCCGTTTCAGCAACGTTCAAATACACCTCGATAATGCGCTTTTTACCCCAAATGAGTTCGATCATCAAGGTAAAATAGGCTTCTAATCCTTTGCGCAGGTAACTTCTACCTTGCCATAGAAATACGTTTTTGGCGACTTGTTGGGATATCGTACTCGCACCCTTGATGCGCTTTCCCTTTAAATTATTGTTGACCGCACCCCACATCGCATCAAAGTCAAATCCATGGTGATCCGGAAATAATTGATCTTCTGAAGCGATCGCGGCCAATGCGGCATTTCTGTCTAGTTGATTGTAAGGCGTCCACTGGCTCGATATTTTCGAGGGTTCACCGGCTTGAATGGCATCTATTTTGCGCGCCATCATGGTGGGGGTGAAGTAGACAGGAACAAATTTGAATAGTACGACCGCAACGATTGTTGAGATCCACAGGTATAAAAAGTAGCGTCCTATGCGTCCCAGTACCCGATTAAATGTCCAGCCCGCTTTCGGGGAATCGCTTGATTTCATGCGACTGAACTTCGAACCACGCGTACTGGTTCGGGGGGTATTGGATAGATCAACGCGTTTAGCCATGGATAAGTGATTGGGTTTGCGAAAATACGAAATTGAGGTAAGAGGTAAGATGTAAGAAGTGAGAATTTTATGAAAAATTCAATTAAAATCCTCTCAGCTTTTACCTTTTACCTCTTACCTCTTAC
>JAIXRT010000190.1 GCA_027485075.1 Cytophagaceae bacterium | reverse complement strand
GTATGCGCTTGGGTCGCAGTTTAGTTGTGGATATACTGGTCGTCTTTTTGCTTTGCTGGATTATTGGCCAACTCAGGTTACCTACGCACAGGACAATTCTGACGATATCGTTGTTGGTAGGATTAATAGGATTTTCTAGCGAAGTTTATTTAGAGCATGTTTGGTATCCGATGTTTGATATTCGGATTCGACTGCTAGATGCCGTAGTTTCGTGGGGCCTTTGTGGTATTTGGCTTGGATATTGGCTAAAACGCCGAATTTAATTCATATGAAGTATAGCTATTGGTTGGTTTTTGGTATTATTTCATCGATACTCTATGCCTCTATACCATTCCACCAAGATGAATTTTTACATTTTCACTCACTTGCGTATCACTTACCAAATTTCCAACTTAATGCGTTTAAAGAGGGATTTGGGGCTTATGAAAAGTTCTTCCCTTTAGGCCTTTCGGTTTATTTTCCATTTTTATATACGGGTAATTTGCAAGGTATTTTACTTTGGCCTTTCTATGTTTCGATGCCTATAATTGAAGCTAAAATGGCCTATTCCTTGCTTTCCTTAGCCTTATTGTATGTCTTGATTCTGCGGACATTTTCGATGTCAAGTGCTGGAAAATGGTTTTTGTTTTTATTGTTACCCATTTACATGGCTGTCTTGCGTGATGCAGGTCCGGTCAATGTAGCATTAGTTGTTTTCGTACTCAGTTTTCATTTGACCAATAAACTCGCGCACCCTAGGTTCGGTTGGTTTGCTGCCCTATGTCTTTCCTTCTTGTGGTCTTTAGCTTTTTATGACAAGTTGTTTTTTGTCTACTTAATGCCCAGCGTGTTGGTATTCTCATTGAATAGCTGGTCGTTTAAGGCTATTTTAAAACGCGATTTTCTAATTAAAATAGGCCTTGCATTAGTAGGGTTTAGTATGTTCGTTTTGGTCTATTTGTTGGCTGATATTCGTGTTCGTCAGTTTCAGTCGGTGGAACTGGAAAATTTCCAACTACCATTTATTAAGATTTTGGCATCATCGGGTGATTATACATTTTGGGAAGAAAGGAGAATCGTATTAAATACGATTGTAAACCAATTTGACTTTAGTTTTTATGTGTTGCGTCATTTGAATTATTATGATTTCATTCAAGCCAATGTTTGGAATGGATTAAGTTGGTTTGGAATCGTATTTGTTGGCTTGATTGTATTGGAATTCAAACATGCAGATAACAAGGCTAAGTGGTATTTGGCTGCATTTGTTGTCATGGCATTGACGTTTTTGGTATTGGGTAAAATTCGATTTGGACACCATACGGTATTTTTACTTATTCCTTTACTTGGGTTTTGGTTTGATGGAAGGCGTCCCGTTTACTTGAAAAGTTTGATGGTTTGGCTTACGGTAAACATCCTAGTTTTTGGATTTAATCTGTTTCAATCACAAGCTCATGAATCACTTCGAACTGATTACCGTGAATTAGTCAAAAAGACTAAGGTAGCTAAGCCGGCCATTGTCAATTTTGATAGTTGGAATTACTACTACCTGCGCAATTTAGATGCGGATCATTCGCTTGTTACCTGGGTAGATTTACAGGATTCGGTTCAAACAAATCGTTTATTTGCCTTATCCAAACGGTTAAATTTGCCTATTATCAATGTTTCTGGTTCCGAGTCTGTATGGAAGCAGAATTGGTCACTGATTCAACATAGAGTAGATTCAGTTGCTGTTGACCATACATTTCCATCTAATCCTATCATAACTTTTCGTATTAAATAACACTACCTATGTCGCATAAATTCGTGCTTATTTTAGCACTCTGTTTAAGTCCCTTTTTAATCTCAGCGCAAAATCCGACTGATTATCCGCAAGATTATTTGAGTCCTGCTTTTCATGCAGGAAGGCGCGAGGCCTTTAAAAATGCTATGTCTGATAAAGGTGTGGCTATATTTTTCGCCTCTCAGGTACGTGTTCGTAATGATGATGTGGATTATCAATATGCGCAGAATAAGAATTTCTATTATTTTACTGGATTGCAAGAGCCAAATGCCGTTTTGGTGATGTTTAAGCGTCCGGTTACCCTTTTAAACCAAACGGGTACTGAGTTTATATTTGTTCAAAAGCGAGATCCATTCAAGGAAATGTGGACGGGTAAAATTTTAGGTGAAGCAGGAGTGAAGAAGGCGTATCAGATTCAACATGTTTTTGCTAATGATGAGTTTACACCAAATACACTTGATTTGTCTTCCGTTGATTCCGTTTATACCCTATACCGGGATGAGGCTATTTTCACGAAGTATAAGCGAAGATTGGATCCCTTAGCGCGTATGGCGAATGTCGTGGATAGTAGTTTGGTTTCCTTGAAAAAGCCGTTGGCATCGCGTGCTACGATTCAAATTTTAAATTCATTGCGTGGAATTAAGCAGCCTGAGGAGATTGCTTTGATGCGTAAGGCAAGCCAAATAAGTTCATTAGGCCATCGTGAAGTCATGAAAGCAATCCACCCTGGGATGAAGGAATATCAAGCGCAAGCAATCATGGAGTATCATTTTAAGGCAAGTGGCTCTGAATATCCGGGTTACCCAAGTATTGTGGGTGCATCTGAAAATTCATGTGTTTTGCATTATACGACGAAT
>JAIXRT010000024.1 GCA_027485075.1 Cytophagaceae bacterium | reverse complement strand
TTGATAATCCAAGGGAAATGTTGGCCCATATAATACCCTCCCGCCACTAAACTCCCTACCCACATGGCACCGCCAATAAAGCTAAGTACAATAAAACTGTACCATGGCATGTGACTGATACCCGCTAAAATGGGTGTAAAGGTGCGAACAACAGGTAAGAAGCGGGAAATGACTAAGGCCATAAACCCATACTTTTCAAAAAAGTCGCGTGTAGACTCCAAATGCTTTTTCTTAAAAAAGAAACTATCGGGTCTGCGCTGCAATGAATTGCCAAAAAAACGTCCAAATAAATAACCGAGAAGCGAGCCGATGACTGCAGCTAAGAAAATGCTAATCAATAAAGTAGACAAAGGTTCCTTCAATACCCCAGTTCCACCGAAAACCCCGGTTAAAAAGAGTAAGTAATCTCCGGGAAGGAAAAAGGCGAAAAATAAACCGTTTTCAGCAAAAACAATCAGTGTAATTACCAGAAGGCCAGAGCGAATGATCGTTTCCGAGTCCGTGAGCTGATGCCACAAAAGATTTATTTCATCCATAATTTGTTAAACCCAAAATAGGGTTTGGCCAAGCGCCCACAATATTTTCAAAATGGGAGCCTAAATATCCAATAAATTTCGAATTTTTTCTACATTTGGACTATGAAAAATGCGTTAGGCCTTTTATTGTTCATCCTTTTCTTCTCCGGTAGTCTTATCCCGAAGGTAGGTTTAGAGCAATCGTTTAAGGCAAATGAATTACTCAAGCATTTTCAAGATCATCAAAAATTGAGTCCCCAAGGCATTAGTTTTACCGATTTCCTTTGGCTGCATTACGCTGCTGACTCCAAGCACACCAAAACAACGAAGCATCCTTCTCTCCCCGCATTTGATATGAGTGGGGCCGTGGGCTATGTATTACCCAGTTTTTCTTTGTTATTGCTGATCCCATTAGCACTAGCCTTTGTCGTTCGCTCGCGTTCTCGCTGGGAAAACCAATACCAATTCTCGTTTGTACGCGTACTAATCGCGCCGCCCCGGGCCTAAAAGTCAATTTGATTTTTTTAGGTTACATAAACGAGCAATATGATTAATTCCATTATTTCATTTAGTATTCGAAACAAATTGGTAGTATCCCTTTTTGTTTTCGGCCTGATCGCATGGGGAGGCTATTCTTTAAGTAAGCTGCCCATCGATGCCCTACCTGATATCACGTCTAATCAGGTTCAAGTGATTACCCAATCTCCTGCTTTGGCTGCGTCCGAAGTAGAGAAATTTGTCACTTACCCACTAGAGATTTCGCTAAGAACTATTCCAAATGTCAAAGACATTCGGTCCGTTTCGCGCATGGGACTGTCCATCATTACGGTGGTTTTCGACGATGCCGTGGCGATGGAGGTGGCGCGCCAACAAGTCTCTGAGAAGCTGAAGGGCGCAGAGCCATACCTTTTAAAAGGCGCTGGTGTGCCCGAAATGGCACCTATAACGACTGGATTGGGGGAATTTTACCAATACACCTTGGAGGTTGATCCGGCTTTTGAAGATCAATATTCCTTAGCTGATTTGCGCACCTATCAAGACTGGATCGTGAAACGCCAATTGCTAGGTATTCCCGGTGTTGTTGAAGTCAGTTCATTTGGTGGACATTTAAAACAATACGAAGTAGCCGTAAATCCCGAGCGATTACGTGCCTTGGGGATTCAGGTCAATCAAGTATTTACCGCCCTGCAAAATAGCAATTCCAATTCGGGGGGTAGCTACCTAGAGAAAGGCACGGATGTCTATTTCATTCGTTCAGAAGGTATGCTGACCTCGCTGGCTGATATTGAACAAGTGGTCGTTGCCCAACGGGGTCCTGGAGGTATGCCAGTGCTCGTACGCGATGTGGCAACCGTGCAATTCGGGAAAGCCATGCGCTATGGAGCGATGACCCGGAACGGAAAAGGAGAAGTAGTGGGTGCTGTGATGTTATTACTAAAAGGGGCCAGTGCGAATAATGTTGTCAAGGATGTGAAGGTGCGCATGGATGAGATTCAGAAAACAATGCCTCAGGGAATTAAAATTGTGCCCTTTTTGGATCGCAGTGTGTTGATTGGAAAGTCCATTTCGACGGTGGAAAAGAACCTGATTGAAGGGGGGCTGATCGTCGTATTTATTCTAATATTGTTGCTGGGCAACTGGCGGGCAGGTCTAATCGTAGCGTCAGTCATTCCTTTGAGTTTGTTATTTGCCTTTGCGCTCATGCATATCTTTGGCGTCTCTGCTAACCTCATGAGTTTGGGGGCCATTGACTTTGGGTTAATTGTAGATGGTGCAGTGATTATTGTGGAATCGATTATTCATCGACTGCACATGCATCGAAAGGGTGAGATGCTGAGCCAGCAAGCCATGGATGAGGAGGTTACGATCTCAGCGCAAGCCATATTCCAGTCGGCAGCATTCGGAGTAATCATCATTTTAATTGTCTATTTCCCTATCATGGCTTTGGGAGGTATCGAGGGAAAAATGTTCCGCCCGATGGCCCAAACAGTGAGTTTTGCGATTATTGGAGCGTTGATTTTGTCTTTGACCTATGTCCCGATGGTATCGGCGATGTTCCTGGATAAAAAGATAAGTCATGAAGTTACGATTGCGGATCGCATCATGAACTTCTTGTATCGGGGATATAAACCGATGGTGGATTGGGCATTGCGAAAACGCAAGGAAGTGGTCATTGCTTCGGTGTTATTATTATCCGGCAGTTTATATGTCTTCTCCACGTTAGGGGGCGAGTTTATTCCTGAATTAAATGAAGGGGATTTTGCGGTGGAAGTGGTATTGCCAACCAATGCATCCTTGAGCCAAAGCATTCACATCAATACGGAGGCCCAGAAACTATTAATGAAGGAATATCCCAATGAAATCAAGCAAGTGGTCTCGCGCATTGGTGCATCTGAAATCCCCACAGACCCGATGGGAATTAATGCATGTGATTTGCTGATCATCTTGAAAGACCCGAAGGAGTGGACGAAAGCAGAGACGATGGAGGAACTTGAGGCGAAGATGGACGAGTCCTTGAATGCATTTCCAGAGGTGAATTTTGAATTTACCCAACCGATTCAAATGCGGTTTAATGAGCTCATTGCTGGGGTGAAGTCGGACATCGCCATCAAAATTTTTGGGGAGGACTTAGAAGAATTGTTTTCTCATGCGACGGAAGCAGCACGATTTATTCGTAAGGTGGAGGGAGTCGGTGACATTAAAGTGCAGCAAATCGATGGCATACCTCAGCTGGTCGTGAAATATGATCGGACTAAAATGGCCCAATATGGAATCGAAGTTGAAACGGTAAACCAACTCATCAAAACGACTTTTGCGGGAGAGACAGCTGGGATTGTGATGGAAGGCGAAAAGCGGTTTGATTTAGTGGTTCGGATGGATAGTGCACATCGTACCGATATCCAGAATCTACGCGAATTATATGTGGAGCGTCCGGAAGGAGCACCGATTCCGTTGCAGGAAATTGCGCAGGTCGACTTTGAAAATGCACCGGTCGAAATTTCGCGCGACAATACGCACCGTCGGATTACGATCGGAATTAATGTACGCAATCGGGATGTGGAAAGTGTCGTGGCTGATATCCAAAAGATTATGCAAGATAAAGTGGTCTTACCTGCGGGGTATTATGTCACCTATGGAGGAACGTTTGAAAACCTTCAAGCCGCCAAATCACGTTTGGGACTCGTTGTGCCCATCGCGCTCATACTTATTTTCGTTTTACTGTTCTTCACATTTCAGTCGATCACGGAGGCAGCGATTATTTACTTAGCGATACCACTTTCAGCGATTGGAGGAATATTTGCTTTGTGGCTGCGTGACATGCCTTTTTCCGTTTCTGCTGGGATAGGATTTATTGCGTTGTTTGGTGTGGCGGTATTAAACGGCATTGTCTTGTTGTCCTATTTTAAGCAATTGGCTTCCGAAGGACTTTCTGTGACTGAGTGCTTGCAAAAGGGCTTGGAATTGCGATTCCGACCGGTGATTATGACGGCATCCGTGGCATCTTTAGGTTTTTTACCTATGGCGCTAAGTACTTCTCCGGGAGCTGAGGTGCAACGGCCATTGGCCACGGTGGTCATTGGCGGTTTGATTACGGCGACTTTCTTGACGCTGGTTGTTATTCCGGTGGTATATTCGATTTTGATGACACGTCGGGAGCGGAAATTGAAGGTGAATTCCACAGCGCTTACCCTATTTATCATGTTGTTTGGATTTGGTATTTCTGCGCAAACACCACGATTATCGTTATATCAATGTTTGGAGATCGCGACTAAAAACAATGCTTTATTGAAAACAGGGAACTTAGAGGTGCAGACGGCTCAGGACCTGATCGCCACTGGCCGCGAATTGCCTAAGGGGACATTGGATTTTCAATATGGAAAAACGCAAACGTACTTTAGTCAAGACTATACCATTATTGCAAATCAGAATATCCCTTGGCCTTCTTTGCTAAAGGCACAGGTGAAAGCGTTGACGGCTCAAAAACTGTTGGCAGAAAAACGTTTACAAATGACGCATAATTTAGTTTTGGCGTCTGTCAAGTGGACCTATTCCCAAATTTTGTTGCAAAAAAGGCAGTTGGAATACCTCCAGGTACAAGACAGCATGTATCTCCAAATGAAGCGTGCGGCTACCCTTAAGTTTAAAGAGGGGGAAACGGGTAAGCTCGAATTGGTGGCTGCGGAGGCGCGCTGGCGGGAGTTCCAGCAAAAGCAGAAGGCGCTTGCCTTGGATATGAAAGCCACCTATCAGCAGCTAGGCTATTGGCTAAATCGGTCCGAACCTTTTGAAATTCAAGGGTTGGAAAAAATCACCCTGGTCCTTACCACCCGTAAGGATTTGTCGGCCGCGCCCTATGTTCAACTGTTAAATGAGCAAATTGAACAAGGAAAATTGCAGACGGAGGTGGAGCGTAAAAAGTTAATGCCTGATATCCGTGTGGGTGTGGTTTCGCAAAGTATCGAAAACCAAGGGGGACAAAATTATGTACAAGCGGGGTTGTCCATTCCTATTTTTACCAAGGGTCAAAAGGCACGGGTGGCTGCGGCAAAAAGTCAGGAACAGGTTTATGCCAGTCAAAAGGAACAAGGAGTTGCCCAGGTTACGGCTGAGCTTTCGGGGTATTTGACCCAGTTAGAAAAGTACCTGGGATCTTTGCAATATTACCAGGAGACAGGGTTAGCGCAAGCGGCTTGGTTAGAGAAAACGGCTTTGAAAAGTTACCAACAAGGCGAAATTGAATATGTGGAGATGCTCGCAAATACGCAGCAGGCTTGGCAAATTCGGGAACAATATTTACAGGAGGTTTTGGCGTATAACCAATCCATTATTCAAATCGAAACTATTTTAGGCAATGAATAAGTACATCATTTTATTAATCGCAGTGATTGCCGCAAGTTGTGGCAAGAAAGAAACAGCTGAGGAGGCGCAAGCCCCCAGTGTCATCCAGTTAAGTGCGGATCAAAAGCAACGTGCGGGAATCGTTTTAGGGCAGTTGGAGCAGCGCGAGATCGCGGAACGTATTTCGTGTACAGGTTTGGTGGATGTTCCACCTATCTCACAAGCGTCTGTTTCTATCCCGATTTCGGGGTATGTAAAATCTACGTTTGAATTATTACCAGGTAAGCAGGTTGCGAAGGGGCAAATTTTAGCTACCCTAACCAGTTTGGATTTCATTCAAATGCAGCAGGAATATTTGCAAGCACAAAGTCAAATGAGCTTGTTGGTGTCCGAGCGTTCGCGCCAGCAGGTATTGCAGGCGGAGGAAGTAGGATCCAAGAAAAAGTTCCAACAGTCGGAGGCGGATCTAGGTAATTTGCAGGCCTTGACTAAATCGTTGGCTTTAAAATTGGAGATTTTGGGATGTGATATGAAGTCTTTAGCGCAAGGAAATATTAGTTCGACTTTGGCGGTTAAATCACCAATAGACGGGTATATCGATGAGCAGTTTTTGGCTATTGGTAAGTTTGTATCTCCTACGGATGTCTTGGTTAAGATTGTGGGTGTGGCACATAAACATATCGAATTAAAGGTATTTGAGCGGGATTTGTCGAAAATCAAGTTGGGCCAAGTAATTGAATTTAGTGGTAATGGGATGGCGGCGAAGGCCAAGGTATTTTTAGTAGGCAAACAGGTAGATTTGACGACACGGCTGACGCCTATCCATGGGCATTTTGTGTCCGAAGCTGCGGAGGCCAATTTTACAATTGGTCAGTTTGTGAATGCGGAGATACAGGTGGGCGCCCAACAGATGTTGACAATTCCCCAATCTGGGTTAGCGCGCGTAGGCAAAGGTGGGTTTATTTATGTGGAGCTGGCGAATGGGGCGATGAAGCAAATTCCTGTTGAGGTTCGTGGGGCGACGCAGGAATATGTGGGTATCATTCCGAAACAGGCGTTGCCAGCAGGCCAGGTCGTGCTACAAGGTGCATCTGCGTTGGAGGCTATTTTTGCTAAAGATTAAGGCATAAATCCTTGCCAGTGTGGGTAGGCTTTCCAGGAAGCTGGGATTTCAATTTCTTGGTCGAATAGGCCAAAAAGCGTAGACCCTGAACCACTCATGGCGGCATATATTGCCCCGAGGTCGTATAAACTAGTTTTGATCTGTGCGAGTTGTGGATATTTTGGAAAGAGGCTTCCTTCAAAATCATTGGAGAGGGCCTCTTTCCACGTTTGTGGCGGTTGGCTTATCACTTGCTTCAAGTTGATCGGGGCCTTTTTGGGCTTGATACCGGCGAATGCTTCTTGTGTAGATATGCCAAAATTAGGATAGATCAATACGAGGTATTTTCCTGATACATCTAGGTCGACGGGTTCAAGAATTTCCCCTCTACCGGTACCTATTTGTGCTTGCTGGTTTAAAAAAAAGGCACAATCGCTTCCAAGTTGAGCTGCGTAGGTAAGTAAGTCGGCATCTGTCAGGGGCAATTTAAACAAGTCGCGTAATCCTTTCAGGGTAAAGCTAGCGTCGGAAGATCCTCCACCGAGACCAGCGCCCATCGGAATGACTTTATGTAGGTGAATGTGTACAGGAGGAATTTTATAGTCGGCCTTAAGTGCCTCATAGGCTCTAAAACATAGGTTTTTCGTGACAGGGCCCTCAATGGCCAAGCCGCTGGATGTAAACGTAAATGAATCACTTTCGGTTATTTCAAGTATGTCGGACCAGGGAACATGGACAAAGCATGTTTCCAGATTATGAAACCCATCGGGCCGTTTTTTGGTAATGTAGAGGCCAAGGTTAATCTTGGCGTTTGGGAAAAGGATCATATTAATCTTCTAACATATTTTCGATCCACGTGAGTTTCAGGATGAGACTTAGTAGATAAAAGGCAAAGGCTGCGACAAAAAAAGAGAACGCGGATGACACGTGTTCCTCGTCACGGATAATTAGTTTTCTAGATTTTTCGAGTTTGTCAATTTCGTTAAAAATTGCTTGCAAGGTAGTTAGGTCTGTGGCGCGAAAGAAGCGGCCGTTTGATTTGCTTGCGATTTGTCGGAGTGTTGTTTCGTCTACGGGGTCGAGTGATGGTTTTTGGCTACCCACGGCAATGGTGTATACTTTTATGCCAAATGTTTTTGCAAGTGCGGCTGAGGTGAGTGGATCTAAATTCCCAGCTGTATTGTTACCGTCACTAATTAGAATGTTGATTCTTTTCGGGTTGGGCTCTTCGCGTACTTGATTAATGCTCATGCCGAGTGCATCTCCGAGTGCGGTACCTTCCTCAGGAATTTGGTCGGTTTGTAGGCGGTCTATACTGTGTTGTAAGAAGGCGGTATCTTGGGTGAGCGGACTGGCTAGGTAGGGAGCACCTGCGAATGCCACGACGGCAATATTATCGTATTTACGTGCTTTGATAAAGCTTTTCGCGTTTTGTTTGGCTACTTCAAGTCGGGAAGGATATACGTCTTTATTGAGCATGGACGAGGATAGGTCGATGGCAATGACTATTTCGACTCCTTCTTGTTGGATTCGCTGGTGGTACACGACTTGATAGGGATCAGCGAGTGCGAAGATTAGGCAGACAAGGCATAAGCTTAACACGGTATCGGGGATGAAACTGAGTAGGCGTGTTAGCTTATTTTGTTTAATCGGTTTAATGAAAGAAAGGACAACTTTTGATTTGCTGTTGCGTCGAATTAGGTAGCGAATTAAAAGTAAAACGAGCGGGAGTGGAAGTAGGTAGAGGAATAATTCATGCTCCCATCGATACACGAAAATCGATTCCAATAGGTTCCAAAAAGATTTTAGGCTTGGTATCATCCGTTCTTTTTCTCCAGGCTAATTTTTTCGCGTTCGGTTACGTACAAAGATTGAGCAATTTCGGTCAGTAATTTAACTGCATCTACTGTTTTTTCGGAAAAATTACCTCCGTAGATGGCTGAATCTACTTCTTTAAGTACTTTAACTAAGCGTTTGTCTTTGAGGTTGTCGACCATTTCTGTGGTTGTGAACGTAGAAAATGGAAGTTTGGTTAAGTTTTCCAAGTAGTTTTTCCACAGCGAAAAGACATTTTCGAGATTTTGAAGTCCTTTATTGGTGTTCGAAATGTTTCGTTGGAGCCGTTGGAATGAGCGCTTGAATTCAATGTTTTTTCGCCAAAGCAGGTAGATGCGCAACCCACGCTCAATGCGATTTCCAAAAAGCCAATAGACTAGTCCAATGAGAATGATGAGACTCGCGCCTCCCATGAGTACATTTTTTACGTCTGCTTTGGGTTGAAGCGGCGGGATCGGAATGGTTTGATACAACGAATCAAGGTCGATCGATTTCGCGTTGGGAACTAATCGCTTTAGAAAAATGGTATCAGGCTTGTCGGCCAACAAGGTGCAATCTGCATCAGCCCAGGTATATACGGGAATTTGGAGTACTTGATAGTCGTCTATAGAGAACGATTTGAAGGTGTATACGGCTGAATCTACGCTTAAATTTCCTTGGGTTTTGGTGGTAAAATAATCTTTTTTTACGGGTTGTAATTGGCCAAACCGCTGGTTAATGCTTGGGAAGAATATTTCTTGCCCTTTGGGATGTATGACGCGGAGGCTATAATGGATGTCTTGGCCAATTTTAGCCGAGTCTTCTATGAACTGCCCCTTTATTTGTACAGGTTTGTTTTGCATCATCTTCGGACTCTAAAAAGTTTAACGAGGGCTGGCACAAAGTCCTTACCTGTTTGGACTGAAACATAATCTGCTTGCCACTGTTTGCAAAGTTGTTTTAGGGCTTGAATGCGGCTTATATTGTCATTTAAGAGCGATTTAAATGATTTGGTGGACGTATTGATGTAGGTCGTTGTTCTGCTTTCCGGATCATATACAGGGATAATGCCGAAATTTGGCATGTCGATTTCTGTTTGATCATGTACTTGGATGACGATTAGGTCGTGTTTTTTTGCCACGGCTTTGAGTAGATCTTCATATCCTTCGTCCATAAAATCGGACAGGACGAAAACGAGACTTTTCCGATTTAGTGTTTGCAGGGCAAATCGGAGTCCTGACTTAATATCGGTGCCTGTATTTTCGGGGTTTAATTTAAAAAGCTCCGAAATAACGCGGTATCCATGTTTTTTCCCGGATCCGGGAGCCATGAATTTTTCAATTTTATCTGAATAGGCGCAAAAGCCAATGTGTCCTGCTTCTTGGATGGCAGAGAACGCGAGTACGCCGGCGACTTCTTTGAGGGTGTTTAATTTGGAATTTTGTTCTCGGCCAACGATCAAAGAGGCGCTTGCGTCGATGAGGAAGAAAACGGTTTGTTCTTTTTCTTCTTTGAAAAGTTTGACGTAGGTTCCGTGTCCTTTGGCGGTGGTGTTCCAGTCGATGTGCCTAATATCATCTCCGTAGTGGTATTGTCTTAGGTCGCTAAATTCTAATCCTGATCCTTTAAATACGGAGGAAAAGTTGCCATGCATTTGGGTATTGATCGCTTTTCTGATGCGAATTTCCAATTGCACAATCCGGGAAAGAAATGATCGAATATCCATTTCTGTGATCAGGTATTTTGGCTTAGAATGGCGCTAAATTACCTATTTTTTGGGCAATTTGAATGAAATCCGGGAAAAGCTTTCTAATTTAAGCCTTTATTTGACAGATGAAATTAGGCTATTTAGTGCTGTTTATAGGTTTGATAGGGTGTTCCGAACTGGGCAAGCCTGAGCGTATCGAGCAAAAGAAAATGGCGCAGATTTTGGCAGATATTCATATCGACGAGGCAAATATTGGTTCCATGGGCGTCACGAATATGGATTCAAGTTTGTTGATGTATCATTTCCTCGAAAAAAAGACATTGAAGCGCCATGGAGTGGATTCCCTTACGTTTGTTAAGAGTTTGGAATCTTATGCCAAAGAACCGAAGGATTTTATTCAATTATATGATGAGGTGAAGCTCGTGGTGGCAGAAAAACGCAAAAAAGCGCAGCGTCGTTAAACATGAAAATTGCTATACTTTTGCTATTAAATTTTTCGATTATGGCCCAAATGCCATTCCTTCAAGGTCATCGCGGTTGCCGCGGATTATTTCCAGAAAATTCATTGCCAGCTTTTGAACATGCGTTAGGCATGGGCGTTCAGGTGCTTGAGATGGATGTCTGTCTTTCGGCGGATGGTCAGGTTGTGGTGAGTCATGAGCCTTATATGAATTCATTGTATGCAAGTCATCCGTCGGGTGCTCCCGTGTTGAAATCGGAGGAGGCGTCTTTGAATTTGTTTCGAATGACCTATGCGGAGATTCGTACGTATGATGTGGGCAAGCGCGGGAATCGACTTTTTCCGGAGCAGCGCGCGGTGGAGGCGGTTAAGCCTTTGTTGCGAGATGTGTTGGCTTTAGGTGAGGCGTTTCGTCAAAAAACAGGGAAGCCGATTTACTATAATATTGAGATTAAGTCGGATCCGTCCGAATATGGCAAATCGCAACCTGCGGATGTAGCGGATTTTTCAAAGGCTGTACATGCGGTGATTGCGGAGGCGGTTGATTGGAAGTATGTGGTATTGCAGAGTTTTGATTTTGATGTGCTTCGGTATTGGAATAAGGTTTGGCCAAAGGTCAGCTTGTCTGCCCTAGTCGATAATGAATCGCCTTCATTTGTAGTGACGGAATTGGGCTTTACGCCAGCGATTTACAGTTCGAGTTATAAACAGTTAGATGCTTCGCGGATTGCTTATAGTCATTCGAAAGGGATGCAGGTAATCCCTTGGACGGTAAACGCCCGGGTAGATATTCAAAAAATGATTGATTTAGGGGTAGACGGTTTGATCACTGATTACCCGGACCGTTCGCCAAAACTTCCTTAGATGTCCTTATTTAATGAGACTTTATTGTGGTTTATGAAGCGGCGTATGCCGCGGATTGAGGCTATGTATGAGCGTCCATTGGATTTGCAGTATGATGGTTTAACTCGATTAATTACGGATGGTCGGGATACAGAGTGGGGGCGGACCTATGGTTACGCGGATTTCACTTCGTATGCTACGTTTCGCGAGCGGGTACCTATTTCGACTTATGAAGAATTGTTTCCTTATATCGAGCGCATGATGCAGGGGGAGCAACAGGTATTGTGGAATTCGCCAATTTCTTGGTTTTCTAAATCATCGGGGACCACGAATGCACGGAGTAAGTTTATTCCTGTTTCGAAGGAATCATTGGAGGAGTGTCATATGATGGGCGGCAAGGACATGATTACCTTGTTGATTCAAAATAAGCCAGAAACGAAGATATTTGAGGGGAAGGGGTTGTCGATTGGGGGGAGTTTGTCAGCTGATACGATGAATTCACGGATGTTGATGGGAGACGTGTCTGCGGTGGTGATGAAGAATTTGCCGATATGGGCGCAGATGATTCGGACGCCGTCGTTGGATGTCGCGTTGATGGGAGATTGGGATCAGAAGATTGAAAAGATGGCTTTGGAAACGTCACAGGAGAATGTGACGAGTATTTTAGGTGTTCCAACGTGGACATTGGTGTTGATTGAGAAGATATTGGAGATTACGGGCAAGCGTTCGATTTTGGAGGTTTGGCCTAATTTTGAGTTTTTGGTTCATGGGGCGGTGGCTTTTGGGCCGTACCGGGATTTATTTCAGACGCATGTTTTCCCGTCGTCGGAGGTTCGATTTTTGGAAATATATAATGCGTCGGAGGGTTTTTTTGGCATACAGGATGATTTGAATCGTCCGGATGAGATGTTGCTGATGCTCGATTACGGGATTTTTTATGAGTTTATTCCGATGGGGGAAACGGGTGAGGAGATGGAGTCGATTGTGCCGCTGCAGCAGGTGGAATTGGGGGTGAATTATGCGATGGTGATTTCGACGAATTCGGGGTTATGGCGTTATAAGATTGGGGATACAGTTCGCTTTACTTCTTTGAGTCCTTTTCGCGTGAAGATTTCGGGTCGGACGAAGCATTTTATTAATGCGTTTGGGGAGGAGTTGATTATAGAGAATGCGGAGCAGGCGGTGGCTGTGGCTTGTCGGAAAACGGATGCGGAGATGAAAGATTACACGGCGGCGCCGGTATATATGGATGGGGGGAAGCGTGGGAGTCATGAATGGGTGGTTGAATTTTCGAAAGCACCGAAAGATTTGTGTACCTTTGCGGCTGTGTTGGATCAGACCTTGCGGGAAATCAATTCGGATTATGATGCGAAGCGTTCGTATGATTTGGTTTTAGGTCCTCCGGTTGTCCATGTGGCTCCTCAGGGAACATTTTATGGTTGGATGCGGAGTCGCGGGAAGTTAGGTGGTCAACACAAAGTACCTCGTTTGAGTAATCATCGGGAATTTATAGACGGAGTTTTGGCTCATATTAATCAATAACATGGCATTAAAAGAAACAATTGAGGCGGGCATCAAAGATGCGATGCGCGCAAAAGATGCGGATCGTTTACGGGCGTTACGTGCGATTAAATCAATGATTTTATTGGAGGAGACATCTGGGGCTTCGGATGGAGGCATTTCGGCGGATGCGGAGATGAAGATATTGATGAAAGCGGCGAAGCAGCGTAAGGATTCGTTGGAGGTTTATTTGGCTCAAAATCGGGCGGATTTAGCGGAGAAGGAACAGGCGGAGTTGACGATTATTGAGGAGTTTTTGCCGAAGCAATTATCAGATTCAGAATTGACGACGCGTATTGCTGAGATTATTGCTTCAGTGGGAGCGACAAGTCCGGCGGATATGGGAAAAGTGATGGGTGTTGCATCGAAGCAGTTATCAGGTTTAGCGGACGGCAAGGCAATTTCTGTCAAAGTGGGTGAATTATTGAAAAAATAACATGGTTTTGGAGAAGCGGGCGATACGGAATTTGAGTTTGGAGATGTTGAAGCAGGAAATGGTTCAGCATGGGGAGCCTGCGTTTCGTGCCAAACAGGTATATGAGTGGATTTGGAAGAAGTCGGCGCGCTCATTTGATGCGATGGGGAATATACCTAAGTCGACGCGTGAGTGGTTGGCGGCCAACTTTGACTTGCAGTGTGTAACGACTTCGGAGATACAGGTAAGTACGGACCGGACGATTAAGTCGAGTTTCGCCTTGCATGATGATCATTTAATTGAGGGGGTTTTGATTCCGACGCGGGAGCGGATGACGGCGTGTGTTTCGTCGCAGGTGGGCTGTTCGTTGACCTGCAGTTTTTGTGCGACGGGGTATATGGATCGGAAGCGGAATTTGGAGGCGTTTGAGATTTATGATCAGGTGGTGTTGATTCGGGATCAGGCGCAGGAGAAGTATGGAATTCCTTTGACAAATATTGTGTATATGGGGATGGGGGAGCCTTTATTGAATTATGCCAATGTGCTGAAGTCAGTGGAGATGATTACATCGCCGGAGGGTTTGGGTATGGCGTCGCGTCGGATTACGGTTTCGACGGCGGGTATTGCGAAGATGATTAAGAAGTTGGGTGATGATCAGGTGAAGTTTAATTTGGCCTTGTCGTTGCATGCGGCGAATGATGAGAAGCGAAATCGCATTATGCCGATTAATGAGTCGAATACGTTGGAGGCTTTGGCGGAGGCGTTGCGGTATTTTTATGAGAAGACGGAGAATGAGATTACGTTAGAGTATATCATGTTTAATAAGTTTAATGATTCAGTTGAGGATGCGCGGGAGTTGTATGAATTTGCGCGTCGCTTGCCATGTAAGATTAATATTATTGAGTACAATCCGATTAAGCAAGCTGATTTTGTGAATGCGGAGGCGGATGCATTGGCTAAGTTTACGGCGTTTTTGGAGAGTAAGAAGATGATCGTGAATGTCCGCCGATCGCGCGGCAAAGATATTGATGCGGCCTGTGGCCAGTTGGCCGGTAAAAAATAAGCCCATGAATGAGCTTTTCCCTATTTTTTTAAAGTTGGACCGTTTGAACACGCTGGTCGTGGGGGGCGGGAATGTGGCGCTTGAGAAGGCTTCAGCCTTGTTGCGCAATTCGCCTGCCGCGCGAGTAACGTTGGTGGCACCGATGTTTCGAGCGGATACGGTGGCATTTTTAGCGGATTATCCTCAGGTTGTTATGTATGAGCGTGGGTTTGAGATGGCGGATTTGGATGGACGGGATTTGGTGATATGTGCGACGGATAATCGTTCGTTGCATGAGGAGATAAAAGAGGTATGTGCTGCGCGTCATTTACTGTGTAACGTTGCGGATACGCCGGATTTGTGTGATTTTTATTTAGGGTCGATTGTGCAGAAGGGGGATTTGAAGATTGCGATTTCCACTAATGGGAAGTCGCCGACGTTAGCGAAGCGGATTCGAGCGTTTTTGGAGGATGTGATTCCGGAGGAGATACAGGAGGGGCTTGAGGGGATGGAGGCTGCGCGGAAGACGTTGAAGGGGGATTTTCAGGAGAAGATTCGCGTGCTGAATGAGCTGACGAAGGGGTTGATTTTTCGGAAGTAGTCTTCTTACCTTTGCCAATCCTCCAAGGTTTGGCAAAGGTAGGGGGGAGAGATGTGAAATTCAAGCGGATAAAATAGAATATCAGATACTTGATAACTTTTGAAATAGGTTATTTAGGCTTGTTTAATGTGCTTAGTTTTAGAGAAAAATCTAACTACTATGTCACATTTATCTCACTATTTGACTCGATTTGAGTCGGGCAAGTTTTATCACATTTATAATCGGGCGATTGATCGCAAGTTGATGTTTAAGTCGCGATCGAATTATCATTATTTCATGTTGCTTTGGAAGCGTTACTTGGAAGGGTATTTGGATGTCGTTTCCTACAGCTTGAATGCAAATCATTATCATTTTTTAGTTCGTGTTCGCTATTTCAGTCCTGATCAGCTTAAGGGACGAACAGAACACGAATTGATTGCAGAGCAGTTTAAAATCTTTTTTCGAACGTATGCATTGGCGTTCAATAAGAATCATGTTCGGACAGGCTCTTTATTTGAAGGGCCATTCAAGCGGGTGCTTGTTGGCGACGACTATTATCTGACTTATTTGATTCATTACATACATGCGAATCCAGAGAAGAATCATTTGTGTGCCGACTTTCGCACCTGGGACTGGAGTTCGTATAAATACATTGTTACGCCTAGTGAATCGGTGGTTGATCGAAAGTTTGTGTTGGATTGGTTTGGGAGCTTACGTGAGTTCACACAATTTCATATGAAAGAAGATCAAGATGTTGATATTCGCACTTTTTTGTCAGGCGATGAAGATTGAGAAAATCTTGAAATCCCCTACCTTTGCCAAACCTTGGAGGATTGGCAAAGGTAAGAAAAAAGGGGGCTGCGCAGCAGCCCCCTTTTTAATTTAAATATCTCGAAAGATTATAAGTATTGATTCGCGTTTGTAGCGTTCAAGTCTTCGAAAGCAGTTTTTAAACGAGTTACTAATGCTTCTTCTGCCTTACGTAACCAAACACGTGGGTCATAGTATTTCTTGTTAGGAGAGTCTTCGCCGGTTGGGTTGCCGATTTGGCCTTGTAAGTAACCTTCATTTGCTTTGTAGAATCCTAAAATGCCGTCCCAGAATGCCCATTGTGTATCTGTATCGATGTTCATTTTGATTGCACCATAAGATAATGCCTCACGAATTTCTTCGCGAGAAGAACCTGAACCACCGTGGAATACAAAGTTGATAGGTTTCTGAGCAGCTAAGCTATATTTCTCTTTGATGAATTCTTGTGAGTTCTTCAAAATTACCGGTTGCAATTTCACATTACCTGGTTTGTACACACCGTGTACGTTTCCAAATGCAGCTGCGATTGTGAAGCGGTGTGAGATTTTGCTCAACAATTCGTACGCATAAGCAACTTCTTCTGGTTGCGTGTATAATTTAGATGAGTCAACATCCGAGTTATCTACGCCATCTTCTTCACCACCTGTAACTCCTAGCTCGATTTCAAGTGTCATGCCCATTTTAGACATACGCTCTAGGTATTTCGCACAGATTTCTAAGTTTTCTTCCAAAGGCTCTTCTGACAAATCGATCATGTGCGAGGAGAAAAGCGGTTGGCCAGTTTCAGCAAAGTATTTTTCACCTGCGTCCAAAAGACCGTCTATCCAAGGTAAAAGTTTCTTTGCACAGTGGTCGGTGTGTAGGACAACTTGAACGCCGTAGGCTTTGGCCATTTGGTGAACGTGGTATGCGCCAGCGATTGAACCTGCAACGGCTGCAGCTTGATTTTCATTTGAAAGGGTTTTTCCAGCGTAGAAAATACCGCCTCCATTTGAGAATTGAATGATTACTGGGGAATTAACAGCTTTGGCAGCTTCTAATACTGCGTTTACTGTGTTAGTACCTGTAACGTTTACAGCTGGAAGGGCAAATTGGTTCTTTTTTGCGATCTCGAATAATTCCTGCACCGCATCTCCGTGCAATACTCCTGTTTGAGTGGATAAACTTGACATAATGATTTTTTTTCTTGGGAAATAAATATAAAGTACCTGATTTTCAGCAAGTAAAGGTCAAAAATACTAAAATAAGTTCAATTTCTAGGCATGAAAATGAGAAAAATACAATTTTAGGGCAGTGGTCAGTAGTCAGTCACCAGTCGCTAGTCTTCAGTCACTAGTCGTCAGTCGCTAGTCAGGAGTTTGGAGTCCGGAGGGAGAAGTGGTCAATAGTCAGTCGCTAGTCGTCAGTCACCAGTCCGTAGTCCGAAGGTAAAAGTCGTCAGTCACTCGTATGTGCAGGAATAAACTGTAGTAGCTAAATTGATGATTCAACATATTGACTATTCCTCCGGACTCCAGACTAGCGACTGACGACTAGCGACTGGTGACTAGCGACTGATGACTAGCGACTGACGACTGACGACTACCACCTAATTCCTTGATTTTCAAAATATTTTTACCCAACCTATTGCACGTGTTATTTTTTTCTGTACCTTTGCACTCCCGTTCGACAAACGTAGTTTTCAATTCCGAAAGAGGTTGGCAGAA
>JAIXRT010000172.1 GCA_027485075.1 Cytophagaceae bacterium | reverse complement strand
AATCCCATCTCCAATTCCTGCGGAGAAACAACATCCATATCTACCCCATTCGCACGCATCAAGCGCAAAATAGACAAATTCGTATTCGCCTTAACCGCGTATTTAATGGTCAAATCAATTCCCTCAAAAGCAGCTCTTAAAACCGAGATTTTTTCCCTAATTTTGTCGGCATCGTAGACGTAAAGAGGAGTACCAAATTCTTTGGCCAAATCGGTTAACGCAATGTTCTGAATTGAATAATATGCCATAGGGAAAATTTAAGCCACAAAGATACTAATCTAACACACATGAAAAGCATATTTATCGCCTTATTCCTTCTTGCGCCAGTCTTACTTACCGCGCAAATCAAAAGTGGTCCCATGTTAGGGTACGCGGACATGAAAGAGGTGCTTATTTGGGTTCAGACTCAGCAAGCCGCGTCTGTACATATTCAATACCATGAAATAGGCGATAAAAAAATCTACAAAACAGATCCAGTACGAACTGAAAAAGCAACAGCTTACATTGCGCGCATCATCGCCGATGAAGTTACGATGGGCAAAAAATATGCCTACGAAGTGTGGGTAAATAACAAAAAAATGTCTTTTGATTATCCGCTCGAGTTCCAAACGCAGGAACTTTGGCAATACCGCAAAGATCCACCTGCATTCTCCTTTATTTTCGGAACCTGCAATTATGTGAATGAAGAAGCGACCGATCGTCCAGGCCGACCATACGGAGGGGCAGATGAAGTTTATTCAGCGATGCATGCACAAAAACCTGATTTCATGTTGTGGGGCGGTGATAATTTCTACTACCGGGAACCCGATTATACACGTACAGGTATGATTCACCGCAACGATCATACGCGCGGCGCGAAATCACTTCAACCTTTATTAGCGAACGTGCACCATTATGCGATTTGGGACGACCATGACTATGGTCCAAATGATTCAGATCGCTCATTCCCATTAAAATATACGTCTTTGGAAATGTTCAAGATGTATTGGGGTAACCCTAATTTCATCTTCCCCAATGAAGGTATCACAGGGAAATTTCAGTGGGCCGACGTTGAATTCTTTATGATGGATGATCGCTGGTTCCGTGCACCAAATGAAATTGCAGATCCACAAAAAGCCTACTGGGGCGAAAAGCAAATGACTTGGTTGTTGGACGCATTAAGTGGCTCAAAAGCAAGTTTTAAAGTGATTGTCAATGGAGGTCAAGTGGTAAGCCCAGCAAAAATTCTTGAAAACATGGCTAATTACGAGGGCGAACGCAATTATTTATTGAAGGAATTAAAATCTAGAAATATTCCAGGTGTTTTATTCCTGACCGGAGATCGCCACATTTCAGACTTGAATAAATTAAATCGTGAAGGCACCTATCCCCTGTATGATTTAACTGTGTCACCCATGACGGCAGGAAAATCGGACGCCTTTAAACAAGATTATAATGAAACTTTGGTGGAAGGAACACTCGTAACAGAACGGGCTTTTTCTAAAATTGAAGTTTCAGGTCCAGCAAAAGATCGTGAATTGAAAATCACCTTGTATAATGTCAAAGGAGATGTTTTATGGACCAAAGCAATAAAATCCAGTGAACTAAAATAATATGGAAGTACTATTAAGCCGATTAGATCAAGATTTTCACTTTGAGGCCCCAGGATCCTCCCCCGTCTCAGTACATATCGATGCAGCTGAGGGTATAGGTGGACATAATGCAGGAGCGCGTCCTATGGAACTACTATTGATGGGTCTTGGAGGATGCACCGCCATCGATGTTATTCTGATCTTAAAAAAGCAACGTCAAGTAATCGAAGATTTCCAAATTCGAGTACAGGGTGACCGAGAGAAAATCGAGGGAACGGAGATGATGCCATTCCGAAAAATCAATATTCAATTTGAGTTAACGGGTTCGATTGATGGAAATAAAGCAGTAAAAGCCATTGAAATGTCTATGGATAAATATTGCTCCGCAACGGCGCAGTTGGCCCCAAGCGCAACAATCACCCATTCATTACTTTTAAACGGAGTTAAATTCGAAGCCTAACATGCAAGCATATTTAGATTTATTAACCCATATCAAACAAAACGGAACATTTAAATCGGACCGTACGGGAACGGGAACCACGAGTGTTTTTGGTTACCAAATGCGCTTTAACTTAGCCGAAGGATTCCCGCTTGTAACGACAAAAAAAACACATTTAAAATCCATCATTCACGAATTGCTTTGGTTCTTAAAAGGAGATACAAATATTGCATACTTGAAAGAACACAGTGTGCGTATTTGGGATGAATGGGCGGATGAAAACGGTGATTTAGGTCCAGTCTATGGAAAGCAATGGCGCTCTTGGGAAGGTGCTGACGGTCAGGTAATTGACCAAATTAAAGAAGTGATTCACGCGCTGAAAACGAATCCGGATTCCCGCAGAATCATCGTCAGTGCATGGAATGTGGCTGAATTACCCAAAATGGCTTTAATGCCTTGCCATGCATTTTTTCAATTCTATGTGGCTGATGGCAAATTATCATGTCAGCTATACCAAAGATCAGCAGATGTGTTTTTAGGCGTCCCATTTAATATCGCTTCTTATGCGCTCTTAACGATGATGGTTGCGCAGGTATGCGACTTAGGATTAGGCGATTTTGTTTGGACCGGCGGCGATACGCATTTATATAGCAATCACATGGAGCAGGTCGAAATTCAATTAAGCCGTAGCCCGCGCCCATTGCCGACCATGCACCTCAACCCAGCGAAAAAAGATATTCTTGATTTTGTATATGAAGACTTCACCCTAGAAGGCTATGATCCACATCCGGCGATTAAAGCTCCGGTGGCTGTTTAGACGTTGGACGCTGGACATTGGACGCTGGAAATATGGTAGAGACGCGATACTTCGCGTCTTTTACATTTACAAAAAAAAGACGCGAAGTATCGCGTCTCTACAGTCAAAAGTCTAGTGTCCAACGTCTAACGTTCTATAACGCTCCCTTCCAGCACCTTACAGTCTTTATACTCATCATCGATAAAGATAAAGACATCATCTTTGGCTTTCAAAAACCATTTTTCGATCATATCATTCTTCTTTTGCGTCAAGGCAATACCAGATATTTTCTGATAGTCATCGTTTAAATTCGCAAAATGAGGAGGATACTTCGCCTTAAAATATAAGATTCGCATCGCACTGCGGCCATCTTCTGTTCGGTAAGGAATAGGCTTGGAAACGGTACCTACCGTCATGGAATCAATCGAGAAATATAAACCTGGCTCCATTGTACCATCAAACGGCATACGCGTAGAACGTGACGCCATGTCGATCAGTAATCCACCTGCGTCTTGTGTCAACTTATCCTCGGATACATTACGTGCTGCTTTATCAAATGAAATTGAATCACGTTGAATCAAAACACGCATACTATCCAAAAAACGCGTAGGTTCCGTCACATCCAATTTCTGATAATCTGGACGCAATAAAATATGACGGGCTTGGTATTCTTGTCCACGAACCGCTAACAACTGAATCAAGTGAAAGCCAAACTCACTTTCCACCACATCCGACAATTGATTTGGCTTAAGCTTCAAGGCAGCCGCCTCAAAAGGAGCCACCATTTGACCACGCTTAGAAAACCCTAAATCTCCACCACGCTTACCACTACCTAAATCCTCCGAATACAATTTCGCCAATTCCTCAAAGGGCTCTCCCTTCTCAACCCGCTTCTTGTAATCCAATAACTTACTCACCAATTCATCCTTTTGGAATTTATTTGGTTGTGCTAATCGCACAATGTGACCAATCTCAACTTCCGAAGGTAAATACGGCAACGAGTCCGTCGGGATACGCTTAAAGAATTTTTCCACCTCCTTCGGCGTTATGCGCGCACCATCCGTAATTTTCTCCTGCATCTTACGTGCAGTCAATTGCTCTTTCAACGAGGTACGTAAATCTTCTTTTAAGGTCACAATAGGCTTACCAAACGCTTCCACAATATTCTTTGCCGTTCCATACTGTTGTTCCATTTGCTCCATCCGTGAATTCATCTCTGCATCAATTCGCTTGTCATCCACAATCACCGAGTCAATTTCCGCTTTAGCAAGCATCAACTTATTAACAACTAATCCCTCCAAAATTTGGCAGCGATTTGGTGTATTAGGCTGACCGCTAGTTTGATACTGCTGATACTGCTGCTCCACCTCAGAACGTAAAATGTAATAGTTGTCTACTTTGGCAATAATCTTATCCAAAACCGGGCCCTTCTCCGTAACCTCCTGCGCAAAAGAAACCTGCGCCACTAGCCACAAACCTAATCCCATTACTATACTTTTCAATTTCATATTTTTCATTTTTCCTATTGCATCAAACGATTTAACTCTTCCTGATCTAATTGAACAGGATATTTTTGTTTCAAACTAGCCAACCAATCACGTTCCAGTTGTGCCTGTAAACCGCGAATAACTGAACTCCGCGATTCATCAAAACGCTTTAAACGCTCAGGTTCAATCGCACGAATTTCAATATACACCTGACGCCCGTCCAATTCCAACGTCTTTTTCCCGACCTCCCAAGGCATCGTATCCAATAAAGGTTGCTGACCTTTCACATACAATCCTTCCTCTGCGACCAGCGTCATCGGTTTTACCGCATTGAAGCGTTTGACAACATCTTCCATGGATTGTGAGAAAAATCGAAAAGAAACCCGGGCATTTTTGCTCTTATCTGTTTTGGATACAGGCTTCAAACTCCCCTCCATCTTCTCAATAATACGCGTAGACCCAATCCCCTTTTTCATTAAATACTTAACCAAAACATTGACGCGTGCATCTGCCAGCGTATCCGCCTCCGAAGCATCTTGATGCCCCGAAATCTCCACGACGTAATCGCGGTTCTTCGCCATCAATAAAAATAATTCTTGTTGGATCTTATTCATCCCCTCTGATATCTCCACTTTACCCAATCCAAACGTGACATCCGGCAAGCGCTTATTCATCACATAAGGTGCTTGACTAACTAATTCCAAAGCTTCAGCTAGAGTTTTGGGGGAATCAGCACTGACAATCTTCGCCTGTGCACGCGTAGGCAGGGTATATTCAGACGCATGCGCCATGAAATATTTTTGCTGATTTAACGAATCCAATGAAGGCTCATAAATCGCCCGCTCAACAATTTTACTGAAGAGCGAACCTTCATAAAATTCCTTCATCTGTTCCTGAAAAGCTGGATATTTTGTCTCCAAATGCTGCTCTTCCACCGTCATTGTATGATTGTCCACAAACTCCTCTAAATAGACAAGCTCCGGCACGGATGGTAAATAACCTAAAGCCTTCAACTTACGTTTTTGCTGGGCTATAATAAACGTATAAAAATCTTGTACGGTCCAGCTCTTTTGCCCGATCTGCACCAAAGGCATTTTTAAATAATATTCATCGCCTACTCGGTCCTGTGCAAAACGCTCCAAGGCTATCTTTTTCGCAGCTTCTACAATAACCACCTGATTTTCAGCGCGTACACGCGTCATAAAGGACCGACGAATCATCGCAACACGCTCTGGATCAGTCATGACTTTTTGACGAATGTATTCCGCCATCTCCTCATAACTTAACAGCGGTTTTTTGTCTAATAGCTTGAAAATTTGCCAACCTAAATTTGTTCGAATTGGTGCCGTAAAATCTCCTAAACGTTGGATAGAAAATAATTGACTCTGCAATTCCTCACTCAAATCCGACGAATAATACCAGCGGCGTAATTCACCACCACGACCCTTGGAATACGGATCCTCCGAGTAATTTTTACAAATCAATTCAAATGAATCATCACCCTTCTCTAAATATTTTTGAACTTGATCAATCCGATTCTTCGCATCTACTTGCAAATTGGTCGCTGCATTGACTGGCACTGATACTAAAATATGCGCTAATCGAATCTTACCCTGATTAGGCCGTATAGCCAATACTTTAACCAAATGATAGCCCGTTTCCGTCCGCACGATAGGTGAAACACCATTCAAGTCCAACGCATATACGGCATTCTCAATAGCATATTGCAATTGTAAACTGGTCACATAACCTAACGAACCACCTTTGGGAGCGGATAAATCATCCTCTGAATATTTCTTTGCTAAGACATCGAAAGCCTCACCTGCCAACAACCTTGTACGAATGTTATTGATTTTTTGAAAGGCTAATAAGGTATCTGCAGCGGAAGGATTCGCCGGAACTTTGACCATAATTTGGGCAATCTGCTTTTCAAATTTTAACCGCGCATAGGCCTCACGAACTAACGTTTCCGTTTTCTCCGTATCTATCAAATACGGACTGGCTAATTCCTTACGAAAACTTTGATATTCATCCTGAAACCCAGGCGAAGTAGCAATTTTGGCCTCTTCAGCAGCCATCAACTTAAGTTGATAATCGATGTAGTCCGATAAAAATTTCTGCTTGTTATCAGCTTTGATACTATCGCTTTCTAACAACTTCCGGTAATCATTCACGAAATCCTTTGAAGCGATCTTCTTCGAACCCAACGTAATGGGGAATTCGACCTGCGCAACCGCAGACATAGAAACCAACAAACAAAAGACGATACCTCTAAACATATTTAATTCCAATCCACTTGAAAATTATTTTTCAAGGCTACAAAATTACGCATATTAAACCAATAAACAGAGCTAACGGAGTGAATCATTCACACGAATCTCATATGAAAACCCATATTGATATGCCCCCAGTCCCTTCTTACCACCTTTCCAAGTGCCACGCTTAAAGCGAACTGATTTTCCTTTCGACATATCCGCATAATCCCATTGAACCTCCGAAACCCCTAATAAATCCTTTCCATCCCGTTTGGCCCACCAATCTAACCCGACAGACCCAAGCCGAGCACCCCAAATAAACCAACTCAATGGATTTGAGAAACTGCTCCACTCCATCAAGGTCATCGGGATTTGAACCAAACCACTCACCTGATTTAATTGATGAATAAATGCTTGATCTTTCGCATAATCATCCAATTCCCACAAATAAACTTGCACACCCACGCGCTCCCCCGCAGCAATCGTAACTGGTTTTATCCGAATGGAATCCAAGGATATTTGTTGGCCCTGCGCCACAGAACCTACATATACAAATCGAGAACTTTCCGGATAAACAGCATCGCCTACAATACGAACTACCGCAACTTGCACCAGTATTTCATCCCGTAACGTGACATTTTCCTGCAAATCATACGCTGTGATGGTCTTCATTTGAAGCTGCACATCTTTGTTGGCCGGCGTTACCGAAACCTTTTGCTCAACTACTCGAGGTACCGTTGACGAAGTTTTGGCACAAGACCAAACGATGGCCACCGATAAAAGTACGAGAATTACACGCATGCGTTTGCTTGAGGTTCCTGCTGGGTTAGGCAATGAAAACTTCCTTGCCCCCAAATAATTTGCTTAGCTGAAAGACCTATAACGGGACGATCTGGAAATAATTGTGTCAATGTCTCCAAGGCAAACGCATCTTGTGGACAATCAAACGTAGGCACAATCACCCCTGCATTACAAATGTAGAAATTGGCATATGAACCTGGCGCCCGAAAATCATCGATCACCACGGGATCCGGCATCGGAATTTCAATAATATGTAGCGGTTCCCCATTCAACAATCGCATCTCTTTCAATTCAGCTAGGTTTTGAGCCAAAACAGCATGGTTTTCGTCGTCCACCTGGGGTTCCACCATGGCAATCACCGTATTCGAATTGACAAAACGAACCGTATCATCAATGTGCCCATCCGTGTCATCCCCTACAATGCCATCTGAAACCCATAAGACTTGTTGGACCCCATAATACGCACAAAGATATTCTTCAATTTCCGCTTGACTCAAATGCGGATTGCGATTCGGATTCAGTAAACATGACCGAGAAGTCAATACCGTTCCTGCCCCATTAAAATCAACTGAGCCACCTTCCATCACAATCCCAGGACTCACAGCACGCAAGCCCAAAGACTGCGCAATGGCTTTCGGAGAGGCATTATCATCGCCAAAAGGAGGATATTTACCACCCCAGGCATTGTATTCCCAATCGACAATTAAGCGTGCATCGCTTGACTGATGTACCAAAAATGCGGGTCCATGATCGCGGCACCAAGCATCGTTCGTGGGACGAATATGTAAACGAATCTGTTTAGGATCAATCCCATAAACAGGCAATTGACTTTGTATAAATGCAGCTACAGCCGAATCATTTACTTGAATATTCACTAATTCTCCTAGTGAAATTGTCCGAATGAGCGCAAAATACTCCGGATACATCGCAGCTAATTTGTCCCCTTGCCAGGAATGATCATTATGTGGGAACGTAATCCACGTAGCAACATGCGGATGCCATTCAGCTGGAAAAAAAAATCCTTCTTCGCGCGGTGTAGACATATTATTGCTGTGCGACGATGCGCAAACCTTCTAACGTGATCAATTTATTTACTTCGTCGAAATAAGCCTCTAATGGAGTTAAAATCGATGATAATCCACCTGTGGCTATTACCTTAACTCCGGGTCCCCGTTCTTCTTTTACCCGCGAAATCATTTCCTTAACCATACCCACATAGCCCCATAAAATACCAGATTGAATCGCAGAAACGGTGTCATGACCTAAGGCCGAATTAGGCATTTCTAAAGGAACTTCAGGCAATTGCGCCGTCTCCGAAAACAAGGATTTAACAGCTGTTTTCAATCCTGGAGCAATCGAAACCCCTTTCATTTTTCCCTGTGAATCCACTAAGGTAAATGTCAAAGCAGTTCCAAAATCCACGATTAAAACATCTGAACGATAATTTGTGTGCGCATAAACCGAATTCGCCACTAAATCAGCCCCAATTTCATCCGGGCTAATTACTTCGATAGGCAATGTGGCATATAATTTAGGTCCCATCACTTTCACGGGATAGTTTACCCAATGCTCTAATCCTTTTTGGATTTGAGTTAGCACTGACGGTACCACCGAACTAATCAAAATCGATTCGACCTTAACCTCTGGAAAACCTTTATCCGTAAGCTCCTTTTGAATCCAATGCTCCATCCGAATCGCGCTCCAAGGCTGATGTGTTGGGGTACGTAAAATCACTCTCCACTCCGTTTCGGTGTAGAATCCACAGACGATGTCTGTATTTCCAATGTCAACTACTAAATGCATGCAGGTAAGTCTTTTTCAAGTCCAGCCGATAAAATCGGGAAACGCAACCACGATTTGGGATCAAGGCTGTAATCATCTATATGGAAACCTGGGGCATAACGCTCCCTTTTCCATTGATTTCGTGCCCATAAACGAAAGAATCGATGGGCAAATTCATCTAATTTGGTCGCATCAAACTGCGCACCATATACTTGATTTAATTTTAAAACACATTCTGCAGGAGACAATCGCTCATAAAACGACCAGCGTTCCAGTGCATTCAAGATCGGATATGGCATCAAGTCTTCCTCATCTACTTGTTTTGAATCCAATGGACGCAATTCCGCACTCGGTTCCAAAGCATTTACGCCCGATAAACCAGAAACCTTCCAAGTGTCTGCTAAACCAGTTTCTTGCATCCATTTCAACCAAACACGAATGAACGACTTATCAATGCCGGCAATCGGTGAGATGGAACCCGAGGTGTCGCCGTCCATGGTGGCGTATCCCACACTCGCTTCCGAGCGATTGGACGTAGCTAAAAGGAGGGCGTTGTTGATATTGGCCAACATCCACGCGCTCGGGGCACGAACACGTGCTTGTACATTTTGCAACGTAATGTCATCCGTTTTCCAGCTCAATGAACGACCAATCGCCCCTTCGATCAGTTGGCGATACTCCGCAACCAAACCATCTATCTGTATTTCGGAATGATCGGAACCGATACAATCTGCTAAGGTTCGAGCAGATGCACGCGTTTCGGTAGAAGAATTGACTGTCCCTTGATATAAGGTACGAATGAATCGTTTGACAAATTCCTTAACGTTAGGCGTCGAATCCATCCAAGGAATGTATGCCAAACGCTTTTTCATCCCTTCCCAACCAAGCTGATTTTCGGCCAATTGAGCAGCTAGATAACATAATGAAGCAATCGCTGAAGAATCTGCCCCACCCGAAAGTGAAATTACAAAGCCATACGAATGCGATTTGCGCACATAATCCCACAAACCTAATGACACCGAACGCGCAAATTCTTCTTCCTTTATATAGTTCGAAGATTCCCAGTTGGCCGCCACAAAAGTCTGCTTAACACCCTGAGCCTCTTCCATCGCATGCAATGAAATTACATCATCACCAGCGTCATGGACCGTTTTTAATTCTACAGAGGCATAAATCAGTTCATGATCGTTCATGGAAAAACGATTAGTTTGGCTGATGATTTTACCCCGGTCAGCCACATAGGCATCACCGTCAAAAATCACGCGACCAGATTCATTGCCCAATAAATTAGCAAAGACATAAACCCCTTCAATAATTTGAGATCCTTCGCGCGTTAACGCTTGACGAACCTGTGATTTCCCAAATGAAAAATGCGAGGCCGTAGGATTAACAACTAGTGAAACACCGCGTTTTGCTAATGCATGTGCAGGTCGTTTATCGCCTTCCCATGCATCCTGACAAATTTCAACTCCCATGGTCCATGCACCTATACGGACGCGGTAATCTCCAAAAGGGATGCCTTGCCACTGGGAGCGTTTTCCTGAGGGCCAAGGGGTAAACCAGCGTGGCTCATAATGTACACCATCGTCGGCTAAATGCCGTTTAGGAATCAAAGCGACTACTTTCCCTGCAGTTATTCCTGCGGCAACATTGAATAAATGACCTTCGTGGCGCATCGGTAAACCGACCCATACAAAGATGGACGTAGTTTCAGAAGCTAATTTATGTAGGTATTCAATCGCTTTGGTTTCTGTAAATGGGGCTAAAAACTGATCTTCACAACCATAACCTGTTAAGCACATTTCAGGCAAACAAAGTACCTGAACACCCGCGACTTCTGCCTCGGTGATGGCTGACTTAATTCGAAGGTAGTTTCCTTCCCAATCTAGCGGAGTCTGATTTAAAACGGCAGCTCCTACGATGACTTGCGACATATTAACGTGGCTTCGAAGCTGGAGCTGGCTTTTTTCTTCCGATTAATTTATACCAAGGTTTACTTGTAATAACCTCTTTTTGTCCGTTTGCACCTACACGAACGTGTTTATAACGTGGTGTCCACATCCATGACATGGCTTCACGTGGTCGGTAATAACTTTCTCCATGTCGGTGTTCTACGCGCACCCGACATGTTTCGCGGGGGCAACGGGCGGACCAACAAGACGCCAATAGCATAGTCGTAATGACTACAATTAGAACATTCCAAAATGGACGTGTACGTGATGCTTTTGACATGAAAAAGAATAAAAAGAATTCTTAGCTAAAGCTAGAACGAATCCTGATTAGTTAAATTACAAATCAACCCGTATTTTTACTGCGAATTTTAGGTCAATATGCAATCCAAACTCAAAGATATAAAAACAGGCGCAAAATCAGATGTTTTTGAATATCCCGTCATGGAATCTTTTTACACGATTCAAGGTGAAGGAAAATATCAAGGACATGCCGCCTATTTTATACGTTTGGGAGGCTGTGATGTCGGTTGCCACTGGTGCGATGTCAAAGAATCTTGGCCAGTTGACACCCATCCCCGCAAATCAGTAAGCGAATTAGTCAATGAAGCATTGGAATTTCCCGGCAGGCTCGTCGTCATCACGGGTGGGGAACCGTTAATGCACGATTTAGGCCCCTTAACGGAGGCGCTTAAGCAAGCAGGATTTCAGACCAACATCGAAACTTCAGGAGTTTGTGAAGAGGTTACAGGAACCTGGGATTGGATTTGTTTCTCACCAAAAAAATTCAAGGAGCCTAATCCTGCCATTCTTAACCAGGTGAATGAATTAAAAGTGGTGATTTTTCATCCATCGGATATGGCATGGGCAACAGATTGGGCAGCTAAAATTCCAGCTGAATCAGCCTTGTATTTACAACCGGAGTGGTCTAAACAAGAAACAATCAATCCATTGATTGTCGATTTTGTCAAATCAAATCCACATTGGCGCATTTCAGTTCAAACCCATAAGTTCCTACAAATCCCCTAAGGTATGTTGGCCTGGCTCATCCCATTTGTCGCTTTTTGCATGCCGCTGGACAGCCTCCCCTCGCCTATTACGGAACTCAATTTACAGCGTACCCAATACTTTCCACATTTTAATGCAACTAGCCAAAATCTCTACCTGACGATCCGTAAAGCGGCTAAATCAGATGAGGAACTTTTTGTCGCGCATTGGAATGGACGGCATTTTGATGCACCTGCACCTATCGAAGCGATTAATCGAGAAAATAATGAAGGAACACCCAGTCTGACTAAGGATGGAAAAACATTATATTTTTCTGCCTGCGAATACCCAAACAGCTTTGGGGGATGTGATTTATATGAAAGCCAACGGATTGGGGATTCATGGACAAAGCCGAAGAATTTAGGTTTCTTAATTAATTCGCATGAGTGGGAAGGCCAGCCACATATTAGTCCGGATGGAAAACAACTTTACTTTGCATCGGACCGGCTCGGTGGATATGGAAAACGAGATATTTGGGTTAGCGAAAAAGATGATCAAGGACGCTGGAATACACCTAAAAATGTAGGTAACCTGATTAACTCAACTGAAGATGAACAAGGGCCCTATATTTTAGCGAACAAATCTGTGTTCCTATTTTCGAGTAGCAAATCGGGTGGAAAAGGAGGGCTTGACTATTACCAAACCCGATTTCCAATCATTGCCGGAGAGAACCCAGCTGCTTTACACTTATTGAACACGTCCAGCCATGATGCTGGTATTTCTCAAGGACCAGAAATCGATTCGTACTTCATTTCACGTAAATCGACCGAACCTGAACGCGAATTAGATATCGCGCGGGTTTGGATTTCTCCAGACGTGTGGCTGAAACCTCCTGTGAAACGAATACAATTTGATTCACTGAGCTTCGAATCGATTCAGTTTGCAAATAATGCTTGGAATTTAACGGAACCCATTCCAGATTGTTTAGCCAAATTAGCAACCTACCTACAAGAAAACCCATCACAATCTATTGATATTCAAGGACATACAGATGACATTGGGAATGCATCTAGTAATCAAATCTTATCTGAAAAACGCGCGTTAGCCGTAAAAATGCATTTAATCAAATTGGGGATTTCAGCCGACCGCATCTTTACGCAAGGAATGGGAAATACGGTTCCGAAAGAAAAGCTTAACAGACAAATGAACCGCCGCATCGAAATACGGCTACGTTCGAATTAGCGACGCACTTTTTTCTTTTTGCGCTTTTTGCTCTTTTTCTGCGAAGACTTTTTCTTCTTCTTTTTGGGAGCGATTGGGTGTTCCGCTCGGCCAATGGAATCGCGTTGAGCCCAAGAAACTTTCAATGAATCCGTAATTTCTTCAGGGGAAAGAAGTCTGACTTCAACTTTGGAAATACCGAATGGGACTAAACCTAAATCTTGCGCAGCGCATTTCGAAACGTCGATCACACCACCGCGAAAAAATGGGCCTCGATCATTCACACGAACAAAAACTTTTTTACCTGTTTTAACCAAAGTGACTTCGACCCATGAACCCATCGGGTAGGATTTGTGAGCAGCAGAATAAACAAATGGATGGTATTTTTCGCCTGAATACGTACGTGCACCCCAATGTCTGATGTGGTAAAACGTCCCTAAGCCTTTTTGGGTTTGCGCGTTGCCCATGAAGGAGGCCAACAAGCATAATGCACTGAAAATGAACCTATTTT
>JAIXRT010000267.1 GCA_027485075.1 Cytophagaceae bacterium | reverse complement strand
ATCCCCAAAAGTGGAATGGTAGTCACCCTAGATCTAGGCGAATGGAATGACATTCACCCATTAACCAAAAAACCAATCGGAGAAAGATTAGCCCTTGCCGCACGCAAATTAGCCTACGGGGAAAATATCGTTTCTTCCGGACCCATCTATACATCACATAAAATCGAAGGAAATCGCGTAAGAATTCATTTCAGCGAGACAGGAAGTGGGCTAAGCATCAACCAGCAAGATGAAGATGAACTTACCTATTTTGCCATTGCAGGGAAAGATAAAAAATTCGTTTGGGCAAAGGCGATTATTGAGGGGGATAGTGTTGTCGTTTGGAGCGATGAAGTTCCTGAGCCTTTAGTTGTACGCTATGCATGGGCAGATAATCCCGAAGGATCCAACCTAATTAACCGCGAGGGTCTGCCGGCTTCCCCTTTTCAAACAACAAATAAATAGCCCGGCGTTTCCACCGGGCTATCCATCTTAACCTAATGCCTTCCGCGCCTGCGCGTCCGGATTATTGGCCAAAACACACTGATCATCTAAAATCATTGTCTCGCCATTAGCTTTGGTATACGGTTTCCAATTTGGTAAGCCTCCACCATTTGGATTTCCCGTTTTGACAAAGTTCAAAAAGGACTTCGCCATTTTAGTAGACAAGGCCCGCGGACGTTTGCCTCCGCCGGTATGTGTCAACATCAAATCTGTATTATAAAACCAAAAGCAGATATCATCGCAATGGAACGCACGCATCCGACCATCGAAAAGTGGTGGCTGCCAGCCGAACCAGGAAACATAAACGGGCGCTTTGCCTTGAGCGAATTTCGCATCTGCCGCGGCAATGGCACCCTTCCGGTTTGAATTAATCATCGCCCAAAGTTCAATTGGCTTAGCATTCGGGAAGTTTTGATGGAATGCCTCCACAATTGCAACAGATTGATCCCCAAAACGTGGCTTAATTTTATCCACCACCCCAGCTAAACTTATGGATTCTAAACTCGCGTCTGTACGCGATGGACTGAATTCATGAAACGTCGTATTGATGATCAATGGGATATCAGCTGAGAAATGATTCGGGTCGCTAAAGAACGGTTGGTCATTCATCGTAACGCCATCCGCCACCGGCGAAAATCCCCCTCGCGCAATACCCATTTTCTTCGCCTCCTCATTCATTTTCTCCACCGCACGCGACGTAATATCAATGTATTGACGCCACGGTATTTGCTGGAGCTTCTCAATTTCACCTGGTTTCAAACCAGCCTCCTCCATTACTTTCACACCCAATTTCTCCGCATATTCTTTATTGACACCTCCTAACGAAGTTCCCGACAAGGCAACTGCCTTATGAAACAAACCTTTGGCAGCTGGCATATTCATCAACGTAGTCACTTTCGCACCACCACCTGACTGACCAATAATGGTCACGTTTCCAGCATCGCCACCAAAATGTGCAATGTTATTCTTCACCCATTCCAGCGCGGCAACCATATCTAAATTACCCACGTTCCCGGAATGTGGATGTCCGCCAGCAGCTTTGAGATGTGAATATCCAAAAGGCCCCAAACGGTGATTGATCGACACAAAAACAACATTCCCTAAGCGAGAAATATTCTCCCCGTGATAGCCATCTTGCTCGATCGCATTTCCATTCGTGAATCCACCACCGTGCAACCATACGATTACCGGTCGCTTCCCTGAATCAATCGCTGGCGTCCAAACATTCAGACGCAAACAATCTTCTGAAACGTCATCGTAATTCCAATGATCCACAAACGAAGCATACGCATTTGCATAGCGCTTCTCCATGATTTGCGGAGCTGTATTTCCCCACCAAACACAAGGTTTTACCTCAGACCAAGCAGCAGGTTTTTGTGGAGGCATAAAGCGATTTTTACCACTCGTATCCGCACCATACGGTATCCCCAAAAACTGATTAATTCCACGTAAAATAAATCCACGCACCTGGCCATATTCCGTTTGTGCAACCGCAATTTGATCGCCCACAAATAGGACTTGATCATCTGCATTTGCCACAACGGAGCTTGATACTCCATTCCCCACACTCAGTGATGCGGCACCCAATCCCAAGGACTGAATAAAATTTCTGCGATTTGATTTCATAATTTGATAGGTTATTTATTTAAGTCCATAAATTTTTACTTGGCGCATCGACCACGGAATTTCATCTGCCTCTTTCGTCAGACCCTCCCCTAATTTCAACCGCACAAATTTCGTTTTCACTTGATCAAAGCTGACCATATTATCCCCTTCTTTTCCTTTCCAATTCGCCACATGTGTATTCCAGATAAGTCCATCCAAAGAAGTTTCCAAATGCATTACCCGCGGATACGTTGCTATCATAGTTGGCGCTACACCCGGAGTCGGCTTTGCAGGACGTTTAAAGGTCGTATTGGACGTGAAATGAAATTCAGACAAGTTGATAGATTGCGGGAACTCAATCTGATACCACATGTCTTTGGCTTGCGTAATTCCGGTCGACCAACCCTCATAATTTGTCGCACTTCGTGGTGAAGCATTGCCCCCCACACGCGTAGAAACGGTATTACTTGCCGTAAATTTCCAAGCCGCATCTGCAGGGAATTCCTGCGGAACTACTTTCATCAGTGCTTCATATTTGTACATCGATGCTTGCTTAGCTGTCTTTGCCCGTATCGCAGCGACTTGTTGAGCGGTTACGAACGACGCATCATTCGACAACCCATTGCGGATATACGAAACGACATCGGCGATCCATTGATCCGACTGCTCTTTCATCGGTTGCATCATGCCACCTGCATAATTTTTTCCATCTACTACTCCATCCAAACCATGCAATAAAACCCGCACAGCATATTCTGGATGTGACTGAATGCGGAAACTTCCTGCCAAAGCAGGAGCGAGTAATTTATTATTCCCCATCGATTTCCCCATGCCATCATTGCCGTGACATTGTGAGCACAATTCGGCAAATACCAATTCGCCACGTGCCAAAATTTCCTTCTGATCCTTACTTAATTCAGCGGCATTAAATGGTCCATTTTGGCGTGGTTTTGGGGGTGTGATGGTTTGGTCGCCCACCAACTTCACCCCACCGCTTGGGTGTTTCACCAAGCTCGCTTTCACATGCTCCGCCAGTTCGGGTACCTTTACAAACTTCGCAGAAAAGATGGCTTGCATCGCCACTTCAGGATCTGCGTCCAACATACTTTTTTGATAGGTGGAGGCAAACGATTTGTCTCCCGCTTTGTATAATGTTTCGGAAGCTTTCAATGCTTGGATTCGCATGCGTGGATTTGCATCTGCAACTAATAATTGAACCGTTGGCGCCGTTAAAGCACCCAGGCCCTCAAGCGTCCAAAGTGCATGAATTCGGCCATTTATCGTCGACCCTTTCAATGCCATTTGCTTTAAAGCTGGCACGACCGATTTGTCTTTTCGCAATACCAAAACCTGCTGCGCCATATCTTGCCACCAGCCATTAGGATGATTTAGGTAGGTAACTAGTGTCGCTGATTTTTCATCGTACATGCGTGCTGGTTTCTTATCGCGCTCTTGACCTTCGTACGTAATGCGCCAAATACGCCCGAGACCCACCACTTTATCTAACTGATATTGGTCGATTTTCAATCGCAAATAGGAGTCTTTGGGTGTCCACTGACCTTCCTGAATAATCCCGTGGTACATATCCACAATGTACATGGTTCCATCGGGCGCGGTAGCCATGTCAACCGGACGGAATAACGGATCCGTTGATTTTAAAAATTCTGATTTTTGGTCTTGAAAAACGTTATGTAAAGTCGTCAATCCATCTTTCACTACGGGATTAATTTGTCGGACTATTCGAGCCACGGGTTCCCCATAAAATAGTTGGCCCCGTAACGAAGCCGGTAAACGATCTCCTCGGTAAATATCGTTTCCAGCTGATCCGGTCACGCGATTCAGCGAACCATCTGGCTGGCGAATTTCATCCATTCCACCTTGCATATCGGCAATTTTAACGGCAGCGCCCCAAGGTACTTCGAAGCCTTTGGCTAATTCATTTGGGACATCATAATTTCCATATTGAATCGGGAATTGGAAATGAGACGGTACGCCTGAAGCGCCTCCTTGAAACCATAATTTTCCATTATCATCTTGGGTAATTCCCCATTGTGCCCGATTGGCACCAGTCTTTTCCCGAATAATTCCATTCGGCGTTTCACGGATACGAAAGGCATTTACGGTACTGTATAACCAGTTATCCATGCCATAAAACAAGAAGGCTTGTTGGTGCTCCACATTCCCCGACCGACCATATTTTGTGGTAAACAGCTCTTTTTTATCGGCCTTCCCATCTCCATTCGTATCCGTGTATTTATAAATATTATCCGTATCTGACTCCATGGTCAAAACAGCATCTTTTCCATACGGGAGTACGAAACGAGGGAAGATCAATTTATCTACAAACGTGGTTCCGGTCTCATAGACGCCATCGTTGTTTTTATCTTCCCAGCGCGAGATAACGCTGATGGGTTCGAGTTCGTTTTTGGAATCGGCGTCCAACATATACGAACGCAATTCCAATACATACATGCGACCATTTCCATCAAACACAATTTCTCCGGGTTGTTGGATCGCAGGCTCCGTCAGAACGGGTTGAATTTTATATCCGGGAGGCAGCTGAAAGCGTTTGGCTTCTTCTTCTACGGACAAAGGCCTAACGGGATCTTTAGGTGATAAGTCAATGCCTTTCCAATTTTCATCGTTGGGATCTACGCCTGCAGGCAAGCGCAACGAATCAGCGGAGTTATTTGATTTATGGTCAACATGAAAGGAGGTCAAAAGGGACATCGACAAGGTCCCGAGTAGACACCAGGTGGCTAATTTTTTCATGGAAATGTTTACTAGGTTTAGAATTGATGACAAGGAAATCAGAATTTCACTGAATTACAATAGGTTAGATGGAATAAGCAGGGCAGACCCGCCGAAAAATCAATACTTCGTAAATGGTATATTAATACGTACCTGTCATATCTTCCTCAACACAAATGATGTAGTCGGCCTTCAAAAAGTGCTCTGGAAGCAGTGAATCAATCTCTTTTTGAGTAACAGTAGCGATGGTCGCGATTTTGATATCGGCTTTAGAACGCTTCAAATACCAAGATATCCCTTCATGGAAATCCGAATGGTAGGAACCATTGTAATGAATAAATAGGGTGCCTGGAGTCCAGTTTGAAAAAATAAAATGAGCCATCGTCGCGTCTTTCAAAGCTTGGGCTTTGGGCATATTCGGTGAGGTATGTTCGCCCATCATGGTCAACATTTTTTGATAGCCCGGTAGATTAGCATCGTAGGCAATGGGCAACGGAGCAATCCAAGCCTTCTCTTCTATGGACAGGTTTGATAAGCTTTCAAAACCTCCACGCGCTACCGAGCTTGCATATTTTCGTGGGACATTGGTCGCGATGAAGGGGATATTTTTCTCTTTGGCAAAATTCACCAGCGGCGCATAATCCGTCCGATAATTTTTCCACAATCGGGCCGATGAGTCCAGCCCTTTTGCTGTTATTTTACCTAGTAAATAACTCGTTAAGGCTTGTTGGTTATCCTGCTCAAACATCTCTGCACCAAGTACCACGTTGCGGTTATCCGCGATGGCTTGGGTTACTTCTAATTCCAGCCAATGACTGATGGGATTATTGTGTAATTCACCAAATAACACCACGTCCTGTTGCTGCATGTGTCTCAGCATTTTCGCATAAGACACCTTTTTGCCTTGCGCATTATATAAAATGTAGGCAGGTTTATCTTGAGCTTGCAGGGTCATGGATAGGCCCAAAAATAGGATGAGTAATTTCATTAGAATGGGAATAGCTTTGGCTAAAGTAAGCATATTTCCAAACATTGGGTGTACCTTTGCGCTTTCAAAAATCGCCCCTCTACATGCTTACTCCTGCGAACCGAACAAAAATCATCTTAATTCTGGGCATACTTTCGGCGATTGGGCCGCTGTCCATCGATATGTATTTGCCTGCATTTAAAAATATTGCGCATGCCTTAAACTGCTCGCAGGAGGAGATGGGTTATACGCTTTCAAGTTTCTTTTTTGGAATATGCTTAGGACAATTGATCAGTGGTCCGTTATTGGATCATTTTGGGCGAAAAAACGTATTATACATCGGACTTTCAGTTTATGTGCTCAGCTCGATTGCTTGCGCGTTTGCGTCAACGGTCGAGGCACTAACGATCTTTCGCTTATTTCAAGCCTTAGGTGGTAGTGTGGGGATGGTCGCGCCAAACGCCGTGATTCGGGAAACATTTGAAGAAAAAGAGCGTCCTAAAATCATGTCCTTTATGATTTTAATTTTAGGCGTTTCTCCTATACTTGCTCCGTCATTGGGAAGTTTATTGTTGACCTTAGCCAGTTGGAAAGCCATTTTTCTAGTATTGGCAGGCATCTTGTCGGTGATCATTTTCTTAATCAGATCTTGGCTACCAGAGAAAATAAATCATGAAAAGAAGGGTCCATTCCGGATTACGACCATTGCTAAATCATACCGAGCACTTTTTAAGGAAAAGGAATATTTGGTGTTTGCATTTACTGGTGCAATTGGCGCAGGAAGTATTTTCACGTATGTTGGCGGTGCCCCTTTGACTTTTTTGACCTACTATGGTGTCAGCGAATCTACCTTTGGATTTTTATTTGCCATTGTGGCATCAGGGATTATTTCAGCGAGTCAATTAAACCGAGTGGTACTTAAAAAGTATACTAGTTTACAGGTTTTGCGCGTGACCTTACCTACGCAATTCGCATTAGGTTTATTGTTGTCGATTTTAGCCAAATTCGAATTGTTGACCATGGAGCTAAACATCTTCCTTTTGTTTTTAATTATGGGTTGCCAAGGATTCAATTTCCCAAACGTAGCGACCTTGGCCTTACGCCCATTCCACCAAGGTGCAGGCACGGCATCGGCGATGTTGGGTTCCATCCAAATGGCGTGGGGAGCGGTTTGTTCCATACTTGTGGGGCTCTTGTTTGACGGCACACCTTTCACGATGGCGATTATTATTTTTAGTTGCGCCGCACTCGCGAATACGATACTCTTTGGCGTGGGCAGGAAAATAATTGAGAGTTAAGAGGAAAAACGACTGACGATTAGTGACTAGCAACTGAACTTACCTTTCCCCTCATTCATCTATACAATCTACCGTTAGGCAGAAAAATGAATGCATTTAATTAAACTCATTGTATCTTTGAGGTACAATATATTTCAGTCCGCCTAGAGACTTTTAAGAAATATTTTGAGTGATAGATAAGATAAAAAAAACGACCTGCTGGGTCGTTTTTTTTTGCTAATGTGCCAGCGCCTTAAAGACTAAATCTTTTAAATACTGCTCCACGAATGTGATCGGATCTCCAGACTTAACATCAGTCAATTTGGGCAAGTGGGTGGAAAAGAATAATTGAGAATGAGCTGTCTCTATTAGCGTAGTGCTTAAAGAATGTGGAAACAAATAAGCCGGGTGATACGCTTTTATCAATTCCGATACGCGTGCACACAAATCCTTATAGGGCTTAAATACCTCATTTTTGTTTATCTCCTTCACCTCTTTGACTAGGTAGACCTTACTGCTTTCTGAAACCACAATTTGATGCAAGACGTTCCTATTGTAATCTGATAGCCCTTGCAACTCAGGTAACTCGCGGGTAAACAATTCAACAAGCCGCTCAATTTTTGCCCCCAAATCTTGGATTGGCTCAAGTTGTATGACCACTAAATATTCCATGTAAGACCAATACCAGTTTAAAATATAAAGTAGCAAGCGGTGCTTATTCGTAAAATACCGATAAATCGAGGCCTCCGTCGTATTGATTTCATGCGCCAATTTTTTAAACGTAAAGTGCTCAAATCCCAGCTTATGAATTAATTCGATGGCGTGCTTCACAATCTGTTTGCCAAGTTCCGTGCCCTCCGGATCTCGCAAATAGATGTTTTCATTCCCTTTAAAATTCAACGAATAATCCATAATTTCTTACTTTTGTATAAAAAATTAACGCGATACGAACACTTTCAAAAACAAATTTAAATGTTATGTGTAATAGTAATACTATAATTGCAAAAAGTACATATTTTTGTCCGACTAACATATAACCATGACACCATCCAATCCGTTAAATCGAATTGCCCAACTTGTCAAATTGCATAAAAAGGAGGTTGTTTCTATTTACCTCTTCTCGATGTTAAGTGGTCTCATCGACTTAAGTTTACCTTTAGGCGTACAAACAATCATTGGTCTTGTCATGGGGGCAACGATGGTTAGCTCCATATATGTACTTATATTTTTTGTCGTATTGGGTGTGTTTTTAGTAGGCTTGTTACAACTCAACCAGATGAAGATCATCGAGACGATACAGCAACGTGTTTTTACTAGTTATGCCTACACATTTGCGGACACCATTCCACGCATGGATTTGAAAAAAATGGATCACTATTTCATCCCAGAAAAAGTGAACAGATTTTTCGATACAGTTAATATCCAAAAGGGATTTGCCAAATTATTGTTAGATATCCCGATTGCATCGGTACAAATTGTTTTTGGAATCCTACTACTCGCCTTATATCACCCATTGTTTATCATTTTGGGAATATTTCTAATCATACTGCTAGTACTCATTTTTAATTTGACCAGCAAAAGAGGAATCGCGACGAGTATCCAAGAATCAAATTACAAATACGAGGTAGTAGGTTTTTTCAATGAGATTGGAAGAACCCTTAAATCCTTTAAATTCAGTCAAGGTTCTGACTTAAATTTAGAAAAAACAAATGCACACACACGCGGGTATTTGGAGGCGCGAACGCAACACTTTCACGTCTTATTGTTTCAATTTAAAACACTGATCTTCTTTAAAGTTAGTTTGACCGTGCTCATGTTGACACTGGGTACGTACTTATTAATCCAACAACAATTAAACATTGGCGAATTTATTGCGGCTGAAATCGTCATCTTAATGGTCATCGGTGCTGTGGAGAAGCTCATTACGAGTTTAGACAGCGCATACGACGTCATTACAGGTCTAGAGAAAATTGCCAGCGTAACAGAAAGCCCTTTGGAACATTCAGGTTCAATGGACTTGAAGACCGACAAAGGTTTAGAGATTCAATTGGCCGATTTTAGTTTCTCATTCGACGAAGATAGAAAAGTCCTGGATTCGATTAACCTGCAGCTATTACCAGGACAAAAAGTAAGTATCACCGGTCCAGAAGGTTCAGGCAAGTCTATGTTGCTGCGTATTTTAACAGGTAATTACCAAGACTTCCAAGGAAGTTTTCAAATTAACCACTTCCCAATACATAATTATAGCCTAAAAAGTCTTCGTAAACAGACAGGCATACTACTTCACGGTCAAGAGATTTTTGGAGGTAGTTTGTGGGAGAATATTAGCTTAGGCCAAAAAGAAATCACAAGTGAGGTGATTCTCCAGAAAGCAAATGAGCTGGAATTTGATGATTTATTGAATCATTTTTCATCGGGCTTTGAGACCATTATTGAACCTATTGGCAAGAAAACACCACAAACGATTGTTCGGAAAATACTCTTACTCCGTGCGCTATGTGGGAATAAAAAACTACTGCTACTCGAAGAACCTTGGGCGGGATTGGAAAGCCAAAATAAGGAAACAATTAAAAAATACCTTTTGAATTTACCTGCTGACACGACGGTCATTGTTGTTTCAGATGATGCCGATTTTAACCGATTGACAGACCAACAAATTAACATGCGCCATGGAAAAATTTAATGCGTTTGACCACATCTACCAAGAACGGAAAAGCACAGAAATTAAGCCTTGGCTTGTTTCGCTGCTGATCATTACGCTTTTGCTCATTTTTTTACCTTGGACTCAAAATATCCGTAGCAAAGGAAATATTACTAGTATTTACCAAGAACAAAAACCGCAAAAAATTTATAGCCCCATTGCTGGGAAAATCAGTAAATGGTGGGTGCGCGAAGGAGATACGGTACGTGCAGGGGATACACTCGCTAAAATAACCGAGATTAAAGGAGAATATCTAGATCCAAACCTTATTTCTCGAACGCAACAACAGCTTACCGCTAAACAGGGTTCGCTTAGATTTTACGAGCAAAAAGTACAAGCAACCACCGATCAAATTCAAAACCTAAGACGCTCATTAACATTGAAGCAAAATCAGGTTGACAATAAAATCAAGCAATTGCAACAAAAAATTACGGGTGAGCGAGCGGAACTTGAGGCCGCACAGAATGACTACAATCTTTCTAAGGACCAATTCGAACGGAATCAAAAAATGTACCGCGAAGGGTTAATATCGCAAACACAATACCAACAACGGAATGTCGCGATGCAAAATTCGCTAGCCAAAAAGACAACGGCCGAGAATAAGGTAAATCAAACCTTGCAAGATATAGCGAACGCTCAAATTGAGCTTCGGGGCGTCGATCAAGAATACAGCGAGAAAATCAATAAAGCGGATGGTGAACGATTCCAAAGCTTAAGTGAAGTCGAAAGCAATAAAGGCGACATCGCTAAACTTGAAAACCTCGTAACAAATTACACGATCCGGAATGGGATGTACTTCATCATTGCACCGCAGTCAGGACAAATTATCAAAGCAACCAAATCAGGTTTAGGCGAAATTATCAAGGAAGGGGAAGATTTATTAACCATCGTACCCGATAATAACAATGTGGCCGTCGAAATTTTTGTGCGTCCAGTGGATCTTCCGCTCGTACATGCTGGGGAAGAAGTTCGCTTAATTTTCGATGGATACCCCGTCATCTTATTCGCAGGCGGCTGGCCCAATCAGAGTTTTGGTACCTTCCCAGGTAAAATTCGTGCCGTGGAAAATACCATTAATGACGAAGGCTTATTCCGGGTCATTGTGGAAGAAGACCCCAAAGGAAAAAGATGGCCTAAGCAACTGCGCATCGGTTCAGGCGCACAAGGAATTGCCTTACTAAACGATGTACCTGTTTGGTATGAATTATGGCGAAATATCAACGGATTCCCACCTGATTACTACCGAGGCAAAACAGCAAAAAAGGATAAGAATGAAAAATAAAGCCTTGCTTTTCCTGCTGATATTTAACGTAAGTTTTGGCCAGCAAAAAACGTTGAACTCCACGGAATATTGGCAAATTGTTCAAAATTTCCATCCGATCGTTAAGCAAACTTTGATTGAAATTAAACAATCAAATGCCTCACTGACGATTGCGCGTGGCGCTTTTGATCCAATTTTGGAACATTACAGTACGCAAAAAACATTCGATGGGAAAAATTACATCGACTACCATGCGCCATCCTTAAGCATTCCTACCTGGTATGGTATCGAATTTAATGCGGGAATAGAAAATATTAGAGGTTCGCGACTTGATCCTAGCCAAACAATAGGCCAAACGAGTTACCTCGGCGTTCAAATTCCATTAGCCAAAAACCTATTAATGGATAAGCGAAGAGCCGTTCTTCAGCAAGCCAAAATTTTGCAAAAAATGGCCATTCAAGATCAGCGTAACGAGCTGAATAAGTTATTACTGGATGCCATGGAAAGCTATATTTCATGGGTTAGAAGTTACCAAGCATTTCAGCTGGTGCAAGCTAATTACATAAATGCATCCAAGCGTTTAGAGTTTGTTAAAAAGAGTGTTGAGTTTGGTGACCGACCAGCCATTGATACCTTAGAAGCACTGACTCAAAAACAAACTTTTGAGAATATGTTGACCGGCAAAGTATTAGACGTTGCCAAAGCCCGCATCAGCCTATCTGCTTACCTTTGGAATGCCGATAACAATCCCGTTGACCTAGCCGAGGATGTAATTCCTACGCCTAACGATGAAGTTAATTTACTCGCAAATGCCGACCTGAATCTGCAAAGTCTAATTGAGAAAGCGATGCAAAATCATCCGGAGCTGAATAACTACCGGAATAAATTAGCGGTATTGGGGATTGAAAAGAGATTAAAATTTCAAAGTTTACTACCTAAACTCGACCTAAGCTATAACCATTTGTCGAGAGGTGGCCCATCGCTATATGGTGCTGCATTCTTAGAAAATAATTATAAGTATGGGGTTAAATTTGAATTGCCATTACGGCTTTCAGAAGGGCGCGGTGCCTATCAAGCGGCCAAGTTAAAAATCGAAAATGAGCAACTTAATTTGAATCAAAAACAGGTTCAAATTGAGATCAAAATTCGTAATTACTTCAACGAATTCGAAGCCCTACAAAAACAAATTCGGACGCAGCAATCTGCCTACACTAATTTTCAATCACTTGTGAAAGCAGAAGAATTGCGGTTCGAAAACGGGGAATCTTCGTTATTTTTAATCAATAGCCGGGAAATGAAATTCCTTGAGGCTGCAGAAAAGTTGGTGGATCTAAAAGCCTACCTACAAAAAACTACCTTTGCCATGCAAGCGAGTGCCGGTATATTATACGAAAACTAGGCCTTTCGGTTTTTCACTAGATCAAACGCATCGTCGTAATCCGTACGTAACGTTCCCATCACACGATCCCAGAATAATAAATATAGGCCATAATTGCCTTTGAAATATTTGTGATGCTGGTTGTGCGCAACAGAGGTATTCACCCATCGACCGATGGCCGTCCGACTGAATCCCTTCGGATAAAGCTCCCAGCCCAAATGCCCATAAATGTTATACACGATCGAAAAGAAGAAAAAAATCGGCACATGGGACACGTGCATTGGAATCGTAAAATAAAAAATCAAGATGATTCCATTTTCTAAAATTGCCTCCAAGGGGTGAAAAGCATACGCCGCCCAAGGTGACGGATTCGTAGATTTATGATGCACTAAATGAAACCACTTGAACAACGATGGATGATGCATAATCCGGTGTATCCAATAAAAATAGGTGTCATGCATGACAAACATGATCGGGAAAGCCAAAACGTAATAAGCCCATCCAAAATCAGCAATCTCCTTATAAATCGTCGTAAATGGTCGAACCGCTGGGTCAAAGACTACGGCAGTAACAATCACAGCAAAAATAACCATACTCGAAAAAGAGTACATAACCTCTCGCAAATAGTCTTTGGTCGCAGGGAAAGCGAGCTGGATTTTAAAGCGAGCAATGCGCGGGCGAAGGACGTAATAAAAAAGCAAGAAAATAAGCCCGGCTACCATGAAATAGCGGACACTTACTTTGCTGAATATTTCAATAAACTTATCAACTGAGAAAAACATGGGCGCAATTTACGATTAAATTTTATTTCTTGCGCCCCCACCAATTCGCTAATATCGAGGCAGTTATGTTCTGCATCGAGCCAAAGATCCCGGGAACCAATCCCATCGTAGCAATAAGACCCATTTTGGATGCAATACCTGACGCCAATCCCGCATTTTGTAAACCTACCTCAAAGGCAATGGTCCGCGAATCTTGCTCATTAATCCCCATCCATTTGCTAATCTTATATCCGAAGAAATAACCAAATAAATTATGAATGAGTACGATCAAAATCAATAGCCAACCAATCGACAAAAGTGTGTTATGGCCCGCAGAAACGGTCAATGCAACTATGAAAATGATGGACGCCATCGATAAAATTGGCAACAACTCATCCAGCCATTTCCGCTTCCCATATACATATTGATTATAAATTAACCCGGCAATCACGGGGAAAATAACAATCTCCATGATGTGCCAAAACATATCCCAAAAATTGATTGGGACCAGCTGGTTTGCTAAAATTTTCATCAGAAGAGGAGTCACCAAAGGTGCAAGCAACGTTGAAATAGCCGTAACCGTTACCGATAATGCCAAATTCCCTCCTGATATATAGGCCATCACATTTGATGCTACGCCACTTGGCGAACAACCTACGAGAATAATCCCAGCCGCTATTTCAGGAGGCAAGTCGGTTGTCATAGCCAACGCCACCCCAATGCCCGGCATAATTAAATAGTGGCAAAAGATTCCCGCCAAAATTGGTTTCGGAGATTTAACAATTTCAACAAAACGTGTAAAATTCATGTGTATTCCCATGCCGAACATGGTAATGACTAAAAGTGGAGTCACCAACTTTTTCAAGGGGAAGCCCTGGTATGCCACCAGATTCTCTGGATAGTTCAAAGCATACGTGGATGCCGCAAAAATGAACATCGTATATGAAAAGCCTTTCAAGATCGGATACCCTTGGAAGCCTAAAGCCAACAGCGTAAAGCTGCCCATTAGGCAAATGGCCGCACCGGGTAGATCGAAGACAGAGCAGATAGCTGCAGAAATTAAGGCCAAAAAGCCAAAGCCAAGACAGGCTTGACATAAAATTTGTTTCATTTGTAACGGTTTAGCATTGGTTAAAAATAAGTAAAATATAGTTAGTTGGCTCCATGCGCAAAGCCTAACTTTAAGAAAACACACGAAGTACTATGAATGCAGCCCATCAAGTAGCCATAATTACCGGAGCCGCGCACGGCATTGGCTTAGCCACCGCCATACACACACCAGAAATTATAACGGCGTATTTCAATGGCATTCCATTGAATCGTTCGGCGACGGTGGATGACATTGCCGAAACGGTTTATTTTTTATGCGCTGAAAAATCAGGCTATATTACAGGCCAAATGATCGCCGTAGATGGGGGATTTGATGCGGCGGGAGTAGGCCTGCCCGCCTTACGAGCAAAACGCGGACTATGAAATTACTCTTTTGCCTACTGTTAACTTTTTCTGTTTTTTCACAAGAGAAGCAGCGCATCTCGGGTGTGATTAAGGACGCTAAAACAAAGGAAGTAATTCCGGGAGCAAACGTTTATCTGGAGGGGACGACCATCGGTACCCAAGCTGACTCGCTTGGTCACTTTACGCTGAGAAACATAGTACGGGGCCGCTACCAGTTGGTGGGCTCATTCGTCGGATACAAGCCTGCCTTTCAATTCATTGACATTAATTCCCAGCCCAAGGAGTATATTATATTATTGGAGGAAGACAATCAAACATTGGCAGAAGTTCGAGTCGTAGCGGGTCGAGACAAAGACTGGGAAAAAGGGCTAAGAAAATTTGAGCGCGCATTTTTAGGGGATTCGTATAACAAAAAGGAGGTACGTTTATTGAATAAAGAAGTTTTGAATTTCGAGGAGGAGGAAGGCCGGTTTTTAGCGACGGCGATTGCTCCTTTGGTCATTGAAAATCTCAGCCTGGGATACCGAGTAACGTATACGTTGGATCGACTTGAACAAACCAAAGACTTAACTTCCTTCCGGGGGCTAGGTAGATATGAATTTCTTCCTTCCACCGACGTGAAGCAACAAAACCGTTGGAAAGAAAATCGAAAAGAGGCATATCTAGGATCCTTATCACATTTTTTAAAAGCCATGGTGGAGAATCGGCTTGAGGCGGAGGGCTTCAATGCTTATTTATTGAAACCGGGTGTCCAACAAATTGGTCGAAAGGGTTATTTTTATGACATCTCGACTAATCGCCACTTCCCATTCCAGCCAACGGAAGTGATTAAGCCATACCAGGATTTGTTGGTGTTAGATACACAAAATGCTATCGAACTGGTTTATAACCAACGGCGCGTATCGAGGCCTATTTTTGTAGATGCACCTTATCCGTATACCGTTTTAATTCCTAAAGGCCGTGTCTTACTGAGTCAAACAGGGAATTTAATGGACCCGTTTTCACTAGAAATGCGGGGAGACATGGGGCGCATCGGGATGGCAGAATTATTGCCCCTCGATTATACGCCATAAAAAAAGGCGCCCTTGCGAGCGCCTTTTCCTTATTTTAGTTTCATATTCAGCGGATCCCACTGAATGATTTTCTTATTGAAATAACTTTCATTACAAGCCAAAGCCGGCGCTGCTGCTCGGAAACCGAATGTCGCATCTTCTACGACCTGCTTGCCTGTACGAATCGCATCAAAGAAATTCGTAAAGTGATCCACGTGCTCATCGTATCCCGCAGGTGCTCTGAAAATGACATCTTCTTTGGTCGGGCGTTTGCGTTGTGCCTCCGTCCATTTGGCATTGTATTCCTTCGTCATTTCTTCTTGCATACTTTTCGGGAATGTAAATACCGAATCATATCCGCCGAAGCCTGGTGCCTCTGGCATGATGCTATGCGTCACAGAAATCGTATTTCCCTTCACGTTCATTACTCCTTCTGAACCGACCAAACGAGTCACCTCTTGACCTCCAGTTCCACTAACAAAGTTAACTTGCAAGGTTAATTGGAAAGCAGGATGCTGAGGAGTGTCTGCATATTGCATCACGCCTGACATCACATCGGGTAAATTACGGCCGTCTTTCCAATAGCTAAATTGTCCCGTAGAGAAGATGGTTTCTGGTCCGTTTGAGTTCGTCATGAAGTGCGTACCACTCAATAAGTGAATGAATAAATCACCCGCAACGCCGGTTCCAACTTCTTTAAATGCGCGCCACCAGAAGAATTTCTTGGCGTCAAATTCCATTTTGGCCGTTGCCTCGATGAAGCGATTCCAATCACAAGTAGACGCATCCGCATCTTTGGGAATGGTATATTCCCAGGCACCAATCGAACTTTGACGATCGTAAACGGCATTCACCATGTTGAGCTTTCCGATTTCGCCGTTGGCCAACATCTCCTTTGCCTTTGCTAAACCAATGCTGCTGACGCGCTGAGAGCCAACTTGTAATACCTTATTGTATTTCTTTTGTGCATCGATCACGCGCTGGCCTTCACTGATTTTGTAGACCATCGGTTTCTCCACATATACGTGCTTGCCTTTCGCGAGTGCATCGATTGTGATGCGTGCATGCCAAACGTCATGCGTGGCGATAATCACCGCGTCGATATCCGGACGGTCTAATAATTCTTTGTAGTTACGCGTAGTATAAAGATCCTTGCCATAAAGTTCTTTGGCATTTTCAATACGGCCCGTATATAAATCACAAATTCCAGCTAATTCTACACCAGGCACTTTCAAGGCTGAGGCTAAATCAAAGTGGCCTTGCACCCCAAATCCAATGACACCTAGGCGGATTTTATCGCCTACCGATATCGGTTTTTCATAACGTAAAACTCGCTCTTCTGCTTTTTGTTGGGCTGCTAATGATTGTAAAGGCGCCGCGGCGGCTACCATACTTGTTGCACCGATTTGCTGCAGGAATCGTCTGCGTGATGCGGAACTGTTATCTTTCATAATAGGTTATTTTTTCGAATGCTAATTTACAAATCTTCTAATGCGTAACGCACATAGGCAAACTTTTTTCCATCGGGACTCCAAGATGGAACATTAATCGTGCCTTGTCCGCCATAAAATACCTCCGTTAAATCTTTAATTTTCTTCGTTTTCAAATCCAACAAGCGCAATTTGATTTGTCGGCCAAACGGATGCGCCTGCAGCTGATCTTCCATGTAAGTAATAATCGTAGCCACTTTATTGTTGGGGGCAATGTGCGCAAACCAATTTGAATAGTTGTCAAAGGTCATTTGCTCAGGCTCAGAACCATCTGCCTTCATGCGCCAAATTTGCATCATCCCAGAACGATATGAATTAATGTAAATGTATTTCCCATCAGGCGAATATTCGGGGCCATCATCTAAGCCTTCGTTGGTCGTCAACCGAATTTCTTCACCCCCATCCGTAGACATGGCATAAATATCGAAATTCCCGTTTCTAACTGCGCAGTAGACCATTGTTTTCTCATCTGGCGAAACACCATGCCAATAAGAAGGTGTCAAAGGGGTCAACTGGACAGGTTCTCCGCCGTCTGCGGATACCTTATAAATGAAGGACGATCCGCCTTTAATCTCCGGCTTGCCACTCGAAATAAATAAAGTTTTTCCATCAAAGGTATAGCCATGGTCATTGTTGGCCTTCTGCACCGTCCCCGTATTCAGTTCGCCTAATTTCTCTCCTTTAGGGCTTACTTTTTCAAGTTTCCCGTAGGCATTGATGAGTAAAAACGATCCATCATGTGACCAGTTGGGTGCTTCAAAATGCCGTTTTTCTTCTAAAATTTTCTCTGATTTCCCCGACTTGAGGTCATAGATATACAAGGAGCTGATGACTTTTTTGCCCGCGGGAACCTGGGCCGATAGCGAGCTGGCGATGAGCGCCAGGGCAAGGATTTTTTTCATGGTAGGTCTAGAGATTCACGTAAGTTTACACAGAATCAGATGAGTTTCCTATCCTGCCTTCACCCCTTAGCCCTCTCCCTTACCTTTGGGCCCCTTACCTTTGGCAATCCTCCAAGGTTTGCCAAAGGTAGTGGTTTACTGGCTTTACTGATTTTGAAAAACTGATAATTAAAACCAGTTTATTGGAAAGAAAAAACAAAGGGAAAGACAAAACTTACTAGCGCT
>JAIXRT010000076.1 GCA_027485075.1 Cytophagaceae bacterium | reverse complement strand
GGTGTTTGAAGACATCGTCCAGCCGATTTTAAAAGCCAAATGCGAGTCGTGTCACAATGATCAAAAAACAAAAGGTGCACTCAAAATGAACAGCATTGCGAACCTGATGAAGGGCGGAAAACATGGCCCAATCTGGAAAGCAGGTGATGCGCTGAATAGCCATTTAGTCCAACGAATCAAATTACCCATGAACGCGAAGGAGCACATGCCTCCGCTGGGGAAAGCGCAATTGACCTCGGATGAAATTACCATCTTGACTTTATGGGTAAAAGAAGGCGCATCCTTCGAAAAGAAGTTAGGAGATTTTAGCCCTGACTTTCAAAAACTGATTCGTCCCGCTGCATTAACCACTGAAACGAAAGTTTACGATTTTGCTGCTGCTTCGGAGTCAACGCTTGCGTCCGTGAACACTCCTTATTGTACGGTGTATCCAATCGCCAATGAGTCCCCAGCATTACAGGCAGATTTTTATGTGGCCGCGAAATTTGATCCCAAAACCCTTTCAGATTTAGCGCAGGTTAGTGAGCAATTGGTAGGCTTGCAACTCTCCAAAATGCCCATTAAAAATGCAGATCTAAATCTCGTTTCCAAGTTCGCCAATCTTGAAAAATTGAACCTGAATTTCACATCGGTTGACGATGCGGGACTGGAGCAATTGGGTGGATTAAATTCATTAGAGCAATTAGCAATTTCGGGAACTAAAACAGGCCGTTCCTCCTTAACCAAGCTGCTTCCCAAACTACCGGCATTGAAACAAATTCACGTGTGGAGCACGAACCTTACGGCAGGGGATTTAGACGCCTTGCGCAAGCAATTTCCAAAGGTGTCATTTGATGCGGGTTATATTCCGAAGGAAGAAACCTTGCAAATCAATCCGCCGATTTTGGTGAATGAAAATCTGATTTTAAAACCGGGTGAAAAACTTACGTTTAAACATACGTTACGTGATGTCCTGTTCCGGTATACATTGAACGATTCCTTACCTGATAGCTTACAAAGTCCATCAACAAAAGGGTCGATTGCCATCACGAAATTTGCGAAGGTCCGCATCTTGGCCACAAAGGATGGTTGGCGTGCCAGCAAGCCCATCGACGTCCGTGTCTACAAATCACAATTTATCCCAGCACGCATGGATCTATTATCCAAACCTGATCCCAAATATCCAGCCGCAGGCGGATCGAGTTTAATGGATTTTGTGATCGGAGCACGCGAGGTGAAAGGTGTTCCTAATTTTACATGGTTGGGTTTTAAAGAGGCCGACTTAGATGTGATCGCGACGTTTGAAAAATCGACTTCGGTTCATGGGGTAACCCTTTCGTATTTGGAGAAGACGGATTCGGATGTATTTCCTCCGGTGAAGGTGGAAGTTTGGGGCGGTGATTCGCCAGACAAATTACGTTTGATTACGAGCGTAAAGCCGGTACAACCTAAAGAGAAAAGTGGTTATTCAGCACGAGGCATTAACATCCCCATACCTGCTAATCCAGCCAAATATTTCCGCGTCAAAGCGGAGCGCTTGAAAAGACTCCCGTCCTTTGTGGATAACAAGGGAAAGGGTGCTTGGCTTCGGGTGGATGAGTTATTGTTTTACTAGATTATTGCAATCGTAAAATTTGTTTTGAACTAAGTGCGCGGTTAAATATAGCCAATCCACCTATTTGGCCTTTAAAAAAATTGCCCATCCCCCTTTTCAGTAAAACCGCCCCCACGGTGAAATCGGATCCATTATTTCCCATTCCAGTTGGAAAATAATAGGGATTTTTTGACTGGATTAATCCCGTCGGGTAACCCTCAAAACCTTTGGTATTTAGAATCAATTCTTTTTCTCGCGCGATGAATATTCCATTTACATAGGAGCGGATGTATTGGCCATCATAGCTAAATGCAATGCAAGTCCATGTATTAGGCGGCACCTCCTGCGAACTGGCAGAATAGTCAATCGAATAGGGAAATGGGGGTGTCGGTTTTCCTGTTGTAGAAATATGACCGCACACCTGATTTTTACCATTGTAATGGGGTAACGAGACAAACAAACCATATTGTCGCTTGCCACCATCTTGGTATTCGTTCCACATGCCGCCTACAAAACCGGTTTGCTCTCCTGTCCATTTAACCCAAGCGATAACGGTTATTCCTTGACCTGGACCGGAGATATTTAGTTCACCTACGTGTGCATTCGCTAAGGCGAGATATGCCTCATTCCCGAATACAGCTGAATAACCGCTCAATGGCCCCTGTTCTGCGCGGGGAATATTGCCATTCATTTCGCTTAGTGAAAAACCGCCCCTCAAAGACGTACGAGGTTGGCCCGCCGCTTCTTTAAAGTCCCACAAAGCCACCAGGTTTTTTGTATGAAGGATTTTAGAAACGAGCTTGGGTTGTTGGGCATATACCTGTGTCCAAAAACCTACACACAACACACTTATAATTGCTTTTAAATTCATGCGTAAATAGGCCAACTAATCATTAATGCATTTTCCCTTTTTCCGTGAGTAAGGCATATGCCTCATCCCAACTAGGAATCGTCTCCGACTCATAACCATAGGTAGGTCCTGTGGCAATTTGCTTAAAAGCCTTCATGGCTTTAAGGTGTGCGCCACTTCGCAAATATGTCAACATGAGTTCGCGACTCTCCCAAGCCGTAATCGTGCATTGATATTCATGCATTTTTTTAACCTCGCAATGCAGATTACCTTCTGCAGTTTGGGCCTGTCGGAAAGATGGAATGGCCAAAACCCAAAAGCGTAAATAGGATATGAAGCCGTTGGGCTTTAAGCCCGTGAGTGAGATGTACATACTTATTGTTTTTTAAACATGGCATTTGTTGAGTTCCCGTTGGACATTAAATATGCCATCAAGTCCTTTAATTCTTCTGCATTTAAGCTATTAATCAGCCCTGGTAACATAATTGAAACGGGAGAATACTTGGCTGAAATGACATTTTTCTTCCAAACCTTCTCCACCTGATCTGGCGCATACGGATTTTGGGATACGTAGAAAGCCGTTTTATCTTGATTCGTTAATCTGCCTATCACCGAGGTGCCATTGCGTAACATAAACTGCGTTGCCGCGTATTGATCCGAGACTGTTTTGTTGGGGTTAATAATGGCCTCTAACATATCCTTTTTCGAGAATCGAGTTCCTAAGTTTGATAGATCAGGACCAATATTTCCGCCACCTTCACTCCCGATGGCATGGCAACGAATACAGGTCGTTGCCGCAAACATGGATTTCCCATTTTCAAAATCTCGGCCTTCCAATGGTGCATCCAATAATGCCACGGCCTCCTCTAATTTCCATGATTTTCCAGGACCTTTCGGGTAGCTGATGGAGGCCATATCGTTTCCATTTGCCGTTACTAAATCCGCTCCGCCTAGTTTATTGTAATAATTCTTTTGGGATTCAGGGACATTCTTTAGGGCCAACTTCCGTGCGCGGTCGATGAAACCCACGTAGCTACGACCCCCTGAAAATTCAAAGGATTTCTTAAACCAAGAGAAGTATTGCGTGTGCAATTCGGGTGTCCAATTTTTGCGTGCCGCAGCTAGCATCACCGCCATGTAGGTTTGTTGGGCCGGAGGCATTTTCTCCAACATCTTCGCGATGTCCGTTCCATATTCAGGATTCCGCATAATCAAATCAGCAGAAGACGTAGCCGACTCCACCCGGTAGGCCGTCGCACTCGCCGTGTCTTTGGTCTGCATGATTTTCAAGGTACGCTCAATCACCTTGGGTGCTTCGAGTGGAATTAAAAGTCGACTCAACGCTCTGTCCAGATTCATGTTATTTGCTGGAAATCGGGCATCAAATTGCGCGATAATTTGAGCTGAAATTTTGTCGTCAGGCATACCCAAACGCAACATCGCTAATTCATACGCTCGAAGTAAATCAAGCAACTGTGCCTGCGAAAATGAGCGATGATTGATCGCCAAAAGCGCCCCATAAATTGCCGTTTTAAATTCAGGCTTGCTTTGTCGGATCAGGCCAACCAGTGCTTGGGTAGCTGTAACGGGATCCTTTTCTTGGTAGGCTTTATCCTTCCACGTTTGGGCGGGTTGGTGTTCCAAAGCAAGTCGAGCCGCATAGCGAATAAATCGATCCGGATGTTTCAAATATGGCCAAACAAAAGACACGGCACGCGGATCAGGCCCTTGGTGAAACTGTTCGATTTGACGTCTTAACTGATTTAAAGAATTGGGCGTGTCGGCTACCGATTTAGTGGTTTCCGCGGGACCCACATACGAAACACGGTACAAATCAGATTCAAGTCGGCGACCGCCTGTCAAAAAATACAAAGCCCCGTCAGGTCCTACAACCCCATCCGTTAGGGGCAATGGAATTCCGGAGAAGAACTCTTCTCGGTCGGCCGTAAAGGTAGACCCAGCAGGTTTTAATTTAATGACGTGTGCGATTCCAAACGTCCAGTCGAATGCCAATAGGGATTGACGGTATTTGGCCGGGAATTTTGAATCCTGCAACGATACGAGGTTCGTGGGAGACCCTTGACCAATATTCAAAACAGGCGGCAAATTATCTGGGTAGGTAGGCGACCATTTGCTATTTCCAGTTCGCCAACCAAACTCACTTCCACTGGTCGCATGGCAAATACGCGTAGGGCGATACCAAGGTAAACCAAAGTCCCATTCCATGTCCGCGTCATATACAAAAAGATCTCCCGTTTCGTTGAAAGCGATGTCAAAAGCATTGCGATATCCTGCGCTAACTAGTTCCCATTTCTTGCCTTCGGGATCAATATTGGCGATCCAGCCACCCGGTGCATAGCGGTCATTCGCATGTCCACGCGGATCTTTGATCAATGGAAAAATATTGTCTTCCTGCCAGTTATTTGGTAATCGATAGGCATCCATTGGAGGGACATCCGTGTGATTCCCGGAGATTAAAAAAATGGATTTTTTATCTGGCGACAAAATAATGCTGTGCGGTCCGTGTTCGCCGTCCCCTTTGAATTCTTTAAGCAAGGTGATTTTGTCAAATTGGTCGTCGCCATCCAGATCTTGTAAGCGGTAAAGACCACTTCCGCGCATACCTGAATTAGGTTTGACGCGGGCGTTCACCATCACATATAGGCTTCGAAATGCATAAAGCAAGCCATGTGCATTCCCAATGCCCAAGGTATCAGTGCCTTTGCCAACTTTCAATTTTTCTACTTGCGGTTTGCTTGTTGATCCTAAGGGAGGTACGGTAACTCGAAAAAGGCCTCCATATTGATCAGAACAGATTAATCGGCCACGGTCATCAAAAGTCATGGAGACCCAAGAGCCAATTTGTGCGTCTGAGGGGCTAATCAGATGCTCCAACTTAAATCCGGGTTGAAGCCGAATTTTATCTACTTTTTTTTTAGTGATTCCGACACGTGCCAGATCTACACGAAATATGAGCTGATAACTTGTGCTGGCGAGTAATAGGAAAAGGATTACTGCCCCGAAATAGGTACGCGTTCGTTTCATAGGATCAGGTTTGTCGGCCTATTTACTTAGCCGATTCGTAAAAATAAATGTACAAAAACTAGCCTTAAAATTCACTTACCCACGCATAGAAATCAGGACACATCCCTATAAAGGCTTGACAGACATGTCGTTGCATGATAAATTTCTATATATTTACCGAAACCTATTTATTCACAAATGAAGAACTTACACCTTGGAATCCTCCTGCTTTTGATTCCTTTTCTTGGATTTTCACAATCCAAAATCAAACCCGAAAATGCGTTAAAAAGTTACTTATCGAATGGCGACCAAAACTATACGTGGGAGCTAAAAGATTCGGCCAATATTGGTAGTGCGAAAGCCTATCAGGTATTATTGACCTCCCAAAAATGGCGCGGAATTATGTGGAGACATCAGCTTACGATTATCGTTCCATCGACAGTTCAATATGATGGCGCCCTGCTTTTCATCACAGGCGGAAGCAATAAAGATGAGCAACCAAACTGGAGTAAAGAAGATAAATTATGGCCCATCTTAAATGCCATTGCATCCAAGAATAAAGCGGTGGTGGCTTTAATTAAACAGGTTCCAAACCAGCCGCTTTATGATGGCAAAACAGAAGATGAGCTAATTACGCATACCCTCAATGAGTTCCGAAAAGATAAAGATTACACGTGGCCGCTCTTATTCCCCATGGTGAAATCCGCAGTGCGCGGCATGGATGCCGTTCAGGAATTTGTCGCTCAAAAAACTAAGCATAAAGTAGCCAATTTTGTACTTGCCGGTGCCTCGAAACGCGGATGGACAACTTGGCTTTCGAGCGCAATCGACGATAAGCGGGTGAAGGCCATTGGCCCCATGGTGATTGACATGTTGAACATGCCCAAAACACTCAGCTACCAATTTGAGACGTATGGCGAATACAGTGATCAAATTGAAGATTATGTCAAAATAGGCATCCCGCAAAGCACCTCCAGTCCGGATGGAAAAGCGATTACAGCGATGATTGATCCATATTCGTATAAGGAAAAACTAACCGTTCCGAAGATGATATTTGTGGGAACGAACGACCCTTACTGGACAGCTGATGCGATCAAACATTATTTCGATCAAATACCTGGTAAAAATTTGATCCACTATGTGCCAAATGCGGGACATGATTTGGCTGGAGGAAAACAGGCATTGGAAGGACTAAGTGCGTTCTTTGGCTTAACGCTTCAGAATAAAGAATATCCGGTGAGTACCTGGGTTGTGAATAAAACCGCAGAGGGATTTGAGCTCGCTGTTCAGGCAAATCCGAACGATTTAGTGGAGGCCGCTATTTGGGCGACGACATCGGCAGATCGGGATTTCCGCAATAACTTATGGTTAACGCGTCGGGTAAAGTATGAGGGGTCAACGGTCAAGTATACGATTCCGTTTGTGAAAAAAGGATACCAAGCATTTTACATGGATTTAAAATATAAGGACCCGAACGGAGGAACCTATACCGTCAGCACGCGGCTATTTACCACAGATACAGACAAGGTTTTATAAAAAGAAGGGGATGGTAAATCCCCTTCTTTTTTACTAATAAAATACGGTATACAACGCGGCCACAATTCCCATGACCAAAATGGAAATGATCGCAAATTGCTTCGACACGAGGAAGTCGGCGCGCTCCACATCTAAGCCTTTTGGATTATTAATCGAGCTTCGATCTGCCAGCGAAATCAAGACCATGAGCGCAACCAAAATCAAATAAACCCACATCGTCACATGCAAGAATGGAATCGGGGTACCGCCGATAAACGTATGTAAATTCTTGAATAAAACGACCAAAGGTATGGAAGCCACGGCCGCGACAATCGCAGCAGCAGAAGTAGTCCGCTTCCAAAACAGTCCCAAAGAGAACAAGGCGAAGGCTCCTGGCGTCAGGTAATTCGAGTATTCCTGAATGAACTGGTACGCTTGTTCAAGCTGGCGTAATTGCGGCGCGATTAATAAGGCAATGCCAAAAGAAACCCAGATTGCGATGCGACCAACCCAAACTGTTTGCGCTTCAGAGGCATTTGGATTCAAGGATTTCTTGTAGATATCTAAACTAAAAATGGTCGAGATGCTGTTACTTTTACCGGCCAATGACGCCACAATCGCAGCGGTTAATGCCGCGAAGGAAAGTCCCTTTAATCCGGCAGGCAACAGGTTCATCAGCGTAGGATAGGAATGATCCGGCTTGACGATTCCGGCGATGGTCATTTCATTTTGGAAAGCCCCGTTTTGGTATAGCACATACATCGCGATACCTGGAATCACACAGATTAAGGGCATTAATAATTTCAAAAAAGCAGCAAACAAAATTCCAGAACGTGCCGTGGGTAAGTCCGCTCCTAATGTCCGTTGAACAATGTACTGATTACATCCCCAATAATTCAAGTTATTTATCCACATCCCGCCAAACAAAATAGCAAATCCAGGAAGTGCATCGTAATATTTATCGCCCTCCGAAAAGATCATGTGAAAATGATCGTCAGCTTGTGTCTGCAACTCCATCAAACCGCCGAAAACGCCTCCGCTATTAAAGCGATCAGACACCATGTCAAGTGACAAATAGGTCACCACTAAACCACCGATAATCAAGACAATCACCTGAATAAAATCCGTATAACCAATCACCTTCATCCCGCCCAACGTGATGAAAATGGCGAAGAGGGCAAGGCCAACCATCGCATATAAAAATGGAATAGAGGTAATACTTTCGATGGCTAAGGCGCCTAAATAAAGAATGGAGGTAAGGTTGACAAATACATATAACAACAGCCAAAAAACCGCCATGATTGTCGCCACCGTGTTATTGTAGCGCTGCGACAAAAACTGCGGCATCGTATAGATCTTGTTTTTCAAGAAAATGGGAACAAAGAATACGGCCACGATGACGAGTGCGGCGGCCGACATCCATTCGTAGGACGAGATGGCTAAGCCTATCGCAAATCCAGAGCCCGACATGCCAATAAAGTGTTCGGCTGAAATATTAGATGCTAATAATGAGGCACCGATGGCCCACCAGGTAAGCGATCCTTCCGCGAGAAAAAAGTCTTTGGTAGAAATTTCTGCCTTCTTTTTCCGCTGGTAAACCCAATATCCATAACTGGTAACGGAGACAAAATAGAGGAGAAAAACGATGTAATCGAGCGTCTGTAATTGTTTCATGAATGGTTAATAGGTTCGAGGTCAAAATCTCAACAGAGGAGATTCTAATTTTTCAAACTTACCGAAATTCAATTAAATATTACTTAGATACCAATTTAATTTCCCCTCCCTGATGCGCAAATTACCTTGTTGGGAAATCAATGTGCAATTCTTTCACCAAATCGCGAATGGATTCTGGCGTAATGTCATCCAAATTTCCTACCCGAAACAATACAGGCAATTGCGTGTAATTTTCAATAAATGATTCCGATGCCGGATTCGGTTCGCCATTGAAAACGATACCGGCGATTGGAATGTTGCGCTGCTGCAAGGCCTCAAAAGACAACAGGGTATGGTTAATGCTTCCAAGGTAATTTCGCGAGACAAGTATGACCGGGATTTGGAGCTGTTGAATGAGGTCCAATAGCACCTCTTGCTCATTTAATGGAACCATCAGACCACCGGCACCTTCTACCACAAGATGATTTGAAGTCACCGGGATTGTAAAATCGGATAGCTTAATTTGCACTCCGTCCAATGCCGCGGAGGCATGTGGAGAAAGCGGCGCGTTCAGTCGGTGCCGCTCCGGATGAAACACCGATTTTGTATTTGAGACAAGCGATTGAACTTTCATGGTGTCTGTCCAATGTAAATCTCCTGATTGTACCGGTTTCCAATAATCGGCTTGGAGGTATTCGGTTACAATGGCGGAGACAACCGTTTTCCCGATTTCAGTTCCTATTCCTGTGATAAAAAATTGCATGGTCTATCTAATTTTGGCAAAGTGTAAGCGTTTCCCTGTTTTTTCTGGATTGAACTTCCCGGCTTCATAAACGAGGGCTCCGCTAACGAAGGTGCGGTTTATTTGATGCTGAAAATTGCGTCCCACGACCGGAGCCCAGCCGCATTTATAATGCAAAGATTCCGTGGTTACAGACCATGGATTCGAAGGGGCAACCTCCACTAGATCAGCGAAAAATCCTTCGCGAATGTAGCCGCGGTCCACCATACGGTAACAGTCGGCCACGCGGTGGCTCGATTTAGCGACCAAGGTATTCAAGGAAAGTTCACCGCGCGCAACTAATTCAAAAAGCATTAATAAAGCATGCTGCACCATGGGAGCGCCGGATTTAACTTGCATGTAATTTCCGGTTTTTTCCTCCAAGCTATGGGGTGCATGATCGGTCGCGATGAGATCAATCCGGTCATCTTCGAGGGCCTTCAGTAATTCGAGTCGGTCTTCGGCAGATTTAACGGATGGGTTCCAAACGATTTTATTTCCCAATGCTGGGTAGTCGGCATCCGTAAAACACAAATGGTGAATGCACGCTTCTGCGGTTACCCGTTTTTCGATGATCGGTCCTGGGCTGAATAATTTAGCTTCGGCGCCGGTCGAGATATGGAAGAAATGGAGGCGATTATTATGCCGCTTTTGAATGTCGAGTACCCGTTTGGTGGCGGCTTCGCAGGCTTCGGAAGAACGAATGGCGGGGTGAAATTCTACAGGAATATTGTCGCCATAGATTTGTTGGTAATGGCTCAAATTTCCACGAATGATGGAATCGTCTTCGCTGTGTAAGGCCACCAATGTTTCCGCACGGGCGAATAATTTTTCAAGGTATTCCGGGTTATTCGCTAAGATTTCTTGCTTCTCTAGGTAGAGGCCATCGTCTGTAATACCACAAACGGTTTCGTTATCTACGCGGAGCGCCTCCTCTAAATTGGCTGCTGTAATGCCCATGAAAAATGAATAATTGGCCATGGATTTTTGGGAGGCCAATTGGTATTTTTCTTCCAATAATGTTCGGGTGAGCGTATTAGGAATGGTGTTTGGCATGTCCATAAACGAGGTAAT
>JAIXRT010000084.1 GCA_027485075.1 Cytophagaceae bacterium | reverse complement strand
GAATCGGTTCCGGGGTTCCGTTGTCTAAATAATAAATGATCGGTTTTACCGCTTCAGAAACCGCTGCGCTTGGATCCTTCTTTTCTAAGCGATGTCGAGTAATCCATTTCTTCTCAATGACTTCCTGAACAGGAGATGCATAATCTTGAAAAGTAATGGCATTTGCCCCTGAACGCGGGTCAAATAAACGTGGCTGATATTTGTTATCCGGCAATTCAATAAATGAGTGATGTTCCACAACCGTCACATAATCGGCATTGGGAGCTACCGAGCGAATCTCCGCACCGGTTCCATTACCTGCAAACGTGAGCCGAGCTTCAAACTCTGAATTTTTGGGAAAAGATTTTGTTCGCTCTAAGGCCAATGAACTTTTGGATTTATCCAAACTGTAAGTTCCTTGTTTGGCTTGTAACAAGCGTTTCAAAACTCCGTGCACATCCTGCATAAGGAAATCTGTAAAATCAATGAAATAGGATCCATTGGAAGCATGTTCGATTTTGAATCCAAACAGCACCGACTTCGCAAAAGCTTGTTGGACCGAAAGCTTTTCCAGCGCATTGGTTGTATTGGCCCGATACCGGGTATTGGGTTGAATGAGGAAAAGTTTATTCCCTTGTTTCTCGAAATAGACTACTTGTTCGTTGCCTAATTGTCCACGATCCAAACCTAAATCATTATTTCCCACCCCTTGCGCAAGCGAATAAGCATACAGAAACTCCTCATTGAGTTTATTGACCTCGAGGTAAATCTTGTCATTTGAGTCATCGTAATAGAAATTGAAATAGCCGGAATAGGCTTTCATCAACTTAAGTTTATCGGCGATTTGCGCTTGGGCTCCTAAACTACATAGGAGAAAAAGTAGGATAATTTTTTTCATAGCAGGTGTTAAACAGGTATGAATCGTAACACCAACATATTCAAGCGATCGACTCATATTTACGGGTCCCAAATTGGCAATATATTTGACAAATTCCAACCGATAAATTTCATTGGCCCTGCGCGGGCGAACAGCTAAATTGAATTTATGGTCACCTTAATTAAATAAACCTAAAATTTAATTTGGTCGATTAAGTACCTCTCCGTCTCTAGCTTGCACATTCGTGTACTAAAAAAAATAAGTTTATCCTCTCACCCATCCGACTTCAAAACTAATTGATAATTAATGAGTTACGGGAATGAACATAAACAAAAAGAGAAATGAAATTAAAATCAATTGCTTTATCAATCGTTGCTTTGATCGGCATCTCGTTCGTATCAAACGCACAAAAAACAGTTGTGGATGTGGCTGTTGGATCTTCTGATCATACAACTTTAGTCGCAGCGGTTAAGGCGGCTGGATTAGTTGAGACGTTACAGAGTGCTGGACCGTTTACCGTATTTGCTCCTACCAATGCTGCATTTGCCAAATTACCTGCTGGAACGGTAGATTATTTGTTGAAGCCTGAGAACAAATCTACATTGACAAAAGTACTTACCTACCACGTTATTGCTGGTACATTTGATGCTGCTACTGTTGTAAAAGCAATCACGGATGCGAAAGGATCTTTGGCGTTAAAAACAGTTAGTGGAGGTACGGTAACTGCTTCGTTGAAAAACGGAAAAGTTGTGTTAACTGATGAGAAAGGTGGTTCAGCTACGGTAGTTGCCACAGATTTAAAAGCAGGAAACGGAATCGTACACGTGATTGATTCTGTTGTATTGCCTAAATAAGCATCACATTTTCTTAAATGAGTAAAGCCACAGGACTTCCTGTGGCTTTGAAGGTATTAGCTTCTACATCTGAAGACCTTGGGTCTGCCCGAATTTATACATTAAAAAACAAGTCATGTTTAAAAAATTTAAAGCTTCCGAAATCTTAATTATCGTCGTTGTCTTGATTGTCATTTTTGTCAGTGAATACCTGTATTTGGTCGTTGGCGATAAGGACAAGGCAATCTTCATTGGCTTATGGCCGCCAACTATCTTGGGTTTATTGAATTATATCAACGCTAAATTGAAAAAATAATGGATATGGATATTATTTTACTCACAGCAGTTATTTCGACCTTATTTATCGTATTTATAATAGCTGTTTATAGGGAATTTGCTGTCATGGAAAGTGAGACCTATGTATTCCAAAAAGAAACAGGTCCTCGGGCAGGCTTAGTCAATTTTGTGGGTAATATTGCCGCGAATAAATCGCTAACACCCGAAGAAAAAAAGGTTATTTACCGAGCCATGCATCGCAACATTGCAGATATGGAATCTGACGGCGTTTACTTTGACAATTCACTCAAAGAAATTGTACAAGACCAAATATCGGTCTTGGCAGAAGTGGAGCCGAAGCTACCAACCCGAGCCAAACGAAAAGCTTAAATCTGCAATCGATCATTTTATTTATTCCTGATAAAAAAATGCTGACCATTTTAGCAAAATATAGTGAACTTTTTGATCGCACAGTAAGTCCGAAGCGCATTAGGATGGTAGAATTAACTATCCTACGACTTGCGTTGTTCGCTTTTGTGCTGCATTTAGGCTTTATATTTCTGGCTAATCATGTATACTATTTTGAAAATTTTCAGCACAGTTACCTGAAAGCGATTTACACGCCATTTAGCTTTATTCTTTTTTATGAGGTGCTGCTATTGGTCATTATCATCCCCAAATCAATCTCTGAATTCATCGGGAAGCAATTTGAAGTAATCACACTTATTACCCTGCGAAGTTTTTTCCATGACATTGCTGATTTAGATTTTGGAAAAGCGCTTTCGATGCAAGACGTTCATTTGCTAAGTCTGGTATATGATTTAATTGCATCTTTAGTCATGTTGGCCGCTACGATGGTTTACTACAAATTATATCAAAAATCAGAACGCTCAGAAGTCATAAATAACATCGTAGAGTTTGTTGCCATCAAAAAAATGATGTCCATGCTGATGATGATTATTTTGTTTGTATTAAGCTTTTCGAGTCTGAGCAGTTGGCTCCATGCGCTTACCATCGCCATGCAAACCAATCAAAATTACCCCAATCCAAATACCGTCTTTTATGGGGATTTTTTCACGGTTATGATATTTGTGGATGTTTTCTTATTGATCGTTTCTTTCATGTATCATTTTTCATTTCATTTAATTTTCCGAAATGCCAGTTTTATCATCACGACCATTTTGCTCCGCATGTCCCTAACGGCCGAGAAACCCGTTACCTATTTTTTAATTTTTATCGGGTTTGCCTTTTCAATTTTGGTATTCTTTTTAATCAACAATCGAAAGCTACCTGACGCTTAGCTAATTCATACTTCATTTTGATGAACTTAGCCACTGGATTAGTTTTATACCGATTAACAAGCTAAGTTTGCACCGTTTAATTCCGCCTAAAATCGATCCTATTTCATGTCTATTCCGGTAAAAATCTCTGTGTTAATGTCGTTGTATAACACGGATTTTGATGTCAGCCAACGCGCTATTAGGTCCGTTTTAAATCAAGATTTTCAAGAATTCGAATTGATTATCATCGATGATGGCAGCCTTGATAATGACCGGGAATCCTTATTACATTTAGTACAAACCCATGAAGACAAGATTGTCTACATTCGTCATCGTAATCAAGGACAGGCCGATTCGATTAATCGAGGTGTTTTAAATAGTAAAGGGGAATTCATCACCATACTAGATAGCGATGATGAGTATAAACCCAATCACTTAAGTGCGTGTCTCCGCGAAATGCATGACGTCGATTTGATTTGTTCGACCACCGAAACCATCGTTGATTCGCCAGAGGACTATTATGTACCCGATAAAAACGATTTGTCCAAACATATCCATTTAGATGAAGTGATATTATTTGGGACACTTTTTGGCCGGAAACATGTATTTAATGCCATCGATTTTGAAGGTGGATTTGCGGCAGATTCACATTTTTATGAGAAAGCATTGGCGCAATTTCCTACTAAAAAAGTAGCGCTAAGGACGTATATATACTACCGAAATAACCCCAATAGCACCTGTTCTACGGTTAAAAAAGAGAATCTAATTCTGAATAATTAATGGCGGGCAACCCAACGGAATTTCTATTGATGGCTTGTCACATCACCGGTGTTTATGATGTGAATCGGAACACTACCTTGGAACCGGATGATTACCGTATCGTCCAAGCATGGGCTGAATCGGTTACCGCCGCAAAAATTAAAGGCATTATTTTCCATAATAATTTGAGTCAAAAGACCTGCGAAACCTATACCAATGCGTATGTTTCGTTTGTTGGCATTGACTACAATCCCTCATTCAACCCGAATGTCTTTCGGTATTTTGTCTACCGCGACTACCTGAAAAAACAAGCAACTAAAACACAAGCGGTATTTGTTACGGATGTCTCTGATGTTGTCCTCGTGAATAACCCTTTTGAAGATCCTAGATTTCTCAATCAGCCCAACGCGATATTTTGTGGCGATGAAGATAAACCGCTTAATAATGAATGGATGCGCGATCATGCCACACATTTACGGGAACAAATTGCTGATTATGCAGCCTATGAAAATCGTTTTGGGCAGGACACTTTGCTCAATTGCGGAATAATGGGTGGGCATACTTCCGTCTTTGGGGGCTTCTTAGAAAAGTTATGTGATTTACATGAATGCTATAATGCCAATAATAAAACAGCATATACCGGCGATATGGGGGCATTTAATTACTTGGCTCGCACACAATATACGGATCAAATAGTTTCAGGACCACCGGTAAACACAGTTTTTAAATTATACGAAACGGAGCGAACTGATTGCTGGTTTCGCCATAAATGATAATCCGCTGGCTTTTATGAAATAGCCATGTCATCGGAAGAAGGATTGATTTGTAATTGGCCTCCAATGGCTCTTAATACTTTCATTACCGTTTCAAATTGCGGCTTAGAACCATCTGAAAGAGCTTTGTATAAACTTGGCCTACTTAATCCAGTTTCATTTGCTATTTTGGACATACCGATGGATTTGGCAATGTTTCCAATGGCAACAATTACATCAGCATCATTACCTTCAGCTAAAACTGTATTTAGATAAGCAACAATCATTTCATTACTATCTAAATAATCTGCTATATCAAATTTTGTCGTTTCCATCGTATTAATTTTTCAAATTGTATAAAATCAATTTGGCTCTTTCTATGTCTTTGTGTTGGGATGATTTATCACCACCTACTATCAAAATAATTACTTTACCTTCTTGCTCTGAAAAATAAATTCGGTAGCCTTTAGCATAATCGATTTTCAATTCGCGAATTCCGTCTCCAACCGACTCATTATCACCAAAATGCTCACTTGTTTCTAGCTTTTGAATACGAACTAAAATTTTAGCCTTAGCTCTTATATCTTTAAGCTTTCTTAGCCATTTGTCAAACTCAGCCGTTTTTTCGATTAGGTACATTTGACAAATTGTATTCAGTTGGATACAAATCTAACTAAATAATCTGTTTAATTTCACTGACCTCTATCTTACGTACTGATATTTTCAACTCCAAGCGAATCGAGCAGAACCTTCTAGGGAATATTTAGTTACTAATGCGAATATTCATCCGTTTCTCAAATGATTAAGATTGCGTTCGATTCGATTTATGCACATGAATTGCCAGAAAATCATCGCTTTCCTATGTTGAAATATGAGCTGATACCAGGCCAACTAATCCATGAGGGAACCTGCAGTCCTGATCAATTTTTTTCACCTACTCGGTGTTCAAAACAGCACGTTTTACTGACTCATTCAGAGGAATACGTGAATAAATTACTCAATCAAGCCCTTAGTCCAGCTGAAATCAGACGCATCGGTTTTCCTCAATCCACCGAATTAGTCCATCGTGAACTCATCATCACCCAAGGGACTATCGATGCATGTGGATTTGCTTTAGAAAATGGGATTTCGTTGAACGTGGCAGGTGGTACACATCACGCTTTTGCAGATCGCGGTGAAGGTTTTTGTCTACTCAACGACATGGCCATCGCGGCCAATTACCTGCTATGGACGAAACAAAGCAAAAAAATATTAATCATTGACCTAGATGTACATCAAGGAAATGGCACCGCACATTTGATGCAACAGGAACCGCGAGTCTTCACATTTAGTATGCATGGTGGATCCAATTACCCCTTTCATAAAGAGCAATCGGATTTGGATATTCCCTTAGCGGATGGAACAGATGGGCCAACCTATCTTGCTATTTTAAGTGATGTTTTACCCAAACTTTTCAAGGAGGTCCAACCTGACTTTGTGTTTTACTTGTCGGGCGTAGATATTCTAGAAACCGATAAATTAGGCAAATTAGCGGTGAGTCTGGAAGATTGTAAAATGAGGGATCAGCTTGTATTCCAGCAAGCCAAATCGCTCGGAATTCCGGTCGTGGTAGCGTTAGGAGGTGGCTATTCTCCTGATATCAAAGTGATTGTGGACGCACATTGCAACACCTTCCGTCTTGCCATGGATATCTTTAATTAAATAGGTTTAGAAATTTTCTACTAAATTTAGTTTGTAAACTAGCTAGCTTACACCTAGTTAGCCTAAACCTATTTTATAACCACATGATACGACTAGCTAGTTTTTCAGGTATGATTCATGCCACCTTCAAAGGACTCATTCTAGTATTCTGTTTGATCGGAACGCTACAAGCACAAAACCTCCGTGTGGGAGCAGCGGTCCGAGTGATAACACCAAACCCCTTATTACCTGTCTCAGGCGGTATCGGCATTCCACATCCGGTAACTGAAAAGCGAGGAGATTTATACGCTCGAGCCATGGTATTTGAACAAGGTACGGAACGTTTTGCCATCGTTAATGTCGATAACTTAGGCTGGACCTCTGTGCTAGGAAATCGATCCAGAGCACGTATAAAGGGTATTCGGCCTGAAAATATATTGATTGGCGCTACACATACGCACAGTGCGCCGGATGCCTATGGATTTCCGGATGCATCAGGAAAAAGTTATGCGGATTTAAGGTATTTAGATTGGTGCGTCGAGCAAATCGCTGAAGCCGTTAATGAGGCGTCTGCAAACTTACAACCTGCTACATTGAAAGTTGCCATGGGCGAAGCCAAAGGTAAAATTGCCTATAATTATTATGCCCCAGCACTATATGACCCGCGTTGTGGAATCATTCAGGCGCTGGCAAGTTCGGGTCCTCGGGCGGGAAAGCCTATTGCAACATTGGTCAATTATGCTGTACATCCGGAGGTTTTAGGAAACTCAAGAGGTATTTTAAGTCCTGACTTGATTGGGCCGATGTATCAAAAAATCGAATCGACCATTGGCGGCGTCGCCTTATTTATGAATGGAGCCCAGGGAGGTATGGTTACGGCAGATACGCGCTTAACCTATGTGAAAGAAGGCGAACAGCAGCAAGAGGCGAACACCTGGGAAGAATGCATTAGAATTGGAGAACTTTTAGCGGTGGAAGCGATGCGCATCGTTGACAAAGCTCCTGTCTTAAAAAATCCAACAATCTACTGCACCTCTAGAAAATTAGAATTCCCCATTGATTCTGAAATCATGCGCTATATCCTGCAAAAATCACCTTTGAAATATGAGGTCACAAAGGAGAATTTCGTGACGACGCAATTGAATCTGTTGAATATTGGGCCCGCTCAAATTTTAACCGTTCCTGGAGAAGCCCTACCCAATGTGGGCTACTATGTTAAACGAAATATGCACACCAAAATGCCTTTCCTTTTTGGCTTAACAAATGACGCCTTTGGGTACATGCTCGCTAAAGTTGACTTCAATTCTTTCAAACGCTATGATTACATCACGCAAACGTCACTGGGAGAAATGACAGCAGAAATTTATATGGAACAGGCGATTAAATTAGTTAAAGAAAGTCCTAAACCGCAAGATCAGTAGTTTGTCAACTGACATTTACTTCATATTAAATTCAAGCAGTTAAGTGGCAAAAATCCAGTGAGATGAAAAAAACATTCAGCCTTCTTTTCGTGGTTATCAGCACCTATTGTTTGGGGCAAAAAAATGCAGGCCAACTAGTCTATGTCGATAAACCCTTCAACCAAGATTATAGTATTAAATATTACAATCAAGATAAGTCGTCTCTCAAGTCAGCCTTTACTGACCGCAATGGGGCCATCAAAATTTTGGGTTCGACGGGATTAATGCTGCCCCATGATGGTGCCTTTTTATATCCGGGAAGCTTACGGCCAGACCAACGAAACCGTACGAGTAGTAACAAAAAAATTCAAAGCTTAACGGTATATGAAAATCAATTTGTTTTCATGGACGACCAGGCTATTTTTAGTCACGCTTGGGCCGGTACATTGTATGCCAAACATACTTTAACAAACGCCAATATCCTCGCTGGCGGAAAGGATTTCACCTTTTTAATCAGTGATGGGTCGGAATTACATTTGGTCAATAAATCCAAGACGCTATTCAAAACCCGAATAGCCAACGAGCCTATTCTGTCCATTCGGCATGAACAAAATGGTGGCTTTTTTTGGGTGTTGACGACACAAGCCATGTATCGCTTTGATCCGTCATCAGGGCAGTTGGTGCTCTGGGTTTCTGGAGCAAATTTCACCGCATTTGACGTATATGCTGGTTCAGGGATTATTGGTACTAGTGACGGTTACTTCTCCGTTGATTTACGGAGCAAAAAACAAGGGGTGCTCCAACAAAAAATACCGGTAAAGGCAATAACGGCGGTAAAAATCATTGCGGATAAAGTTTGGTTTGGTTCGACGAATGGTGCGTTTGCCTTACGTAAGGATGGTAAATTCGATTATTATCAAGGGGAAAGATGGCTTCCAGGCAACCACATTGATGCCATTGCAGAAGGCCCTAAAAATTCGGTTTTGGTGGTGACAAATGGAGGTTTGGGTCAAATTTGTTTTAAATCGATGACCTTGCACGATAAGGCCTTATACTATGAGACGCAAGTTCGGGAGAGGCATATCCGACATGGATTTAATGCCTCATTGAACGGGATGGATCATGGAAATGTGTCAACTGGGTATTTATCTGATTCCGATAATGATGGTTTATGGACATCCATGTATTTGGGTGGAGAGATTTTTCGATATGCTGTGACGAAGGAGCCTGAGGCATTAGAAAATGTTCGTGAAGCATTTGAATCAATGGAAAGGCTATACACCGTTAATCCCGTTCCTGGGTTCCCGGCGCGTTCATATGAAAGACGTGGATTTATCGAAAAGCTATCAGATCCCGAACGCTGGCAGCATTCACCTGAACCGGAGTGGGATTGGAAATCGACGACCTCTTCGGATGAGGTAATTGGCCATATTTTTGCATTTGGTGCCTTAGCGGAATTGGTACAGGTGCCTGATTTACAAAAACGGGCTATTGTCTTGATTGATACCGTGATGTCGCATATTGTGAAAAATGATATGTATCTCATCGACTATGATGGAAAACCAACGTTGTGGGGGAAATGGAATTCGAAATATGTAAATGGATTTTCGATTCATATAGGAGATCGTAAGCTCAATTCGTCGAATATTATTGCCATGTTACAAACGGCTTATCGGTTTACTAAAAAGCCCATTTACAAGCAAAAGGCATTTGAGCTGATGGAAAAATTCGGCTATTATGAAAACTTAATGCGACCTATGAGTCAAATTGGCCAAGCCCCAACGGATGCGGATCCATTCGCCAAAAACCTTTCGGATGGCTGGAATCATTCAGATGACGAGATGTATTTTGTGGGCTATTGGGGTTTATACCGGTATGCGTTTAATGATACCTTGCGGGCAAGTTTCAAGAAATCCATCTTGGATCACTGGGAAATGGAGCGACCTGAAAAGGAAGGAGCATGGAATATTTTCACTGCACTTACGGGGGCGAAAAAATTTGATTTAGATGAGGCAGCCTG
>JAIXRT010000286.1 GCA_027485075.1 Cytophagaceae bacterium | reverse complement strand
TGGGGGACACAAAATGGATTGGTGATGTTGTTGCCACACGGTTACGAAGGTCAAGGGCCGGAGCACTCAAATGCGCGTCCAGAGCGTTTCTTGCAATTAGCGGCAGAGAATAATATGGTGATTGCGAATTTGACAACGCCGGCGAATATATTCCATGCATTGCGCCGACAGTTAACTTGGGAGTTCCGTAAGCCTTTGGTGGTGATGTCGCCGAAGTCAATTTTCCGTCATCCAAAGGTAGTTTCGAAATTGGATGCCTTTACGAAAGGTTCGTTCCAAGAGGTGATTGGCGATGAGTACGCAGATAAAGCGAAGGTAAAACGCGTGTTGATCTGTTCAGGAAAAGTATATTTTGACTTATTGGATCGTCAAGAAAAAGATAAGCGTAAGGATGTGGCGATTATCCGTTTGGAGCAATTGCATCCATTCCCTACGAAACAAGTGGAAGCGGAATTGGCGAAATACAAATCGGCAGAAATTTTCTACGTGCAAGAAGAACCGGAAAACATGGGCTATTGGTCGTATGTGATTCGTGAGTTTGGTTGGTCACGTTTTGCCAAATTAGTCGCACGTAAGAAATCGGCCTCACCGGCGACAGGATTCTTGAAGGTGCATGGAGAGGAGCAGGCAGCATTGATAAACAGAGCATTTGAATAATCGAATATTATGGCTATAGAAATGAAAGTGCCCGCGGTGGGCGAGTCAATCACGGAAGTAACGGTTGCCACTTGGAACAAAAAAGAAGGCGATCACGTGAAATTGGATGAGGTGTTGTGCGAACTAGAGTCGGACAAAGCCACATTTGAATTGCCAGCTGAGGCTGAAGGTATTTTGCACATTGTGGCAAAAGAAGGCGATGTTTTGCCGATCGGAGCAGTTATTTGCACGATTGAGGCAGGCGGTGCAACTGCATCGGTTACCGTAGCAGACGCCGCTCCCGCAGCAGTAGCAGCTCCTGCACCCGCAGTAGCGACGGCTCCGGCTGCAGGTCCATCGACCGTGTTGGAAGTTAAAGTTCCTGCGGTAGGCGAGTCGATTTCAGAAGTAACCGTTTCGGTTTGGAATAAGAAAACAGGTGATGTTGTTTCGTTGGACGAAGTTCTTTGCGAACTAGAGTCGGACAAAGCGACTTTCGAATTGCCAGCTGAATCAGCAGGTGTATTAGAGGTGATTGCCCAACCAGGTTCTGTCGTACCTATCGGAGGCTTGTTGGCGAAAATCACCGTAGGTGGTTCGGTTTCAGCAGCACCAGCGGCGGCTCCAGCTCCAGCAGCAGCGGCCCCAGCGGCGGCAGCTTCTGCAGATGCAACGTATGCAGCTGGTCATCCATCTCCAGCAGCAGCCAAAATATTAGATGAAAAAGGAATTGCGGCAGCTTCGGTTGCGGGTTCAGGTGTAGGCGGACGTATCACGAAAGAAGATGCGATGGCAGCTTCGAAACCAGCGGCGGCTGCACCAGCAGCGGCTTCGGCTTCTGCATCAGCAGTAGCACAAGGCGGAACGCGTCGTGAGAAAATGAGTTCATTGCGCAAAACAGTGGCCCGTCGTTTGGTGGCTGTGAAAAATGAAACGGCTATGTTGACAACCTTCAACGAGGTAGACATGAAGCCGGTCATGGATTTACGTGGCAAATACAAAGATAAATTCAAGGAGAAACATGGCGTGGGCTTAGGCTTTATGTCCTTTTTCACGAAAGCGGTTTGCGTAGCCTTGAAGGAATATCCTTCGGTGAATGCAAAGATCGATGGCGATGAAATCGTATTCCATGATTATTGCGATATTTCGATTGCGGTTTCTGCACCGAAAGGTTTAGTGGTACCCGTGATTCGTTCGGCAGAGAACTTGTCATTAGCGGGCATTGAATCTGAAGTGGTTCGTTTAGCAGGAAAAGCACGTGAGAATAAATTGAGTTTGGAAGAAATGAGTGGCGGAACATTTACAATCACGAATGGTGGGGTATTTGGTTCGATGCTTTCAACGCCAATCATCAATGCACCCCAAGTAGCGATCTTAGGTATGCACAATATCGTGGAGCGCGCAGTGGTTGTTGACGGTCAAATCGTTATTCGTCCTATCATGTATTTGGCTTTATCGTATGATCACCGCATCATCGATGGCCGGGAGTCGGTGAGTTTCTTAGTTCGCTTGAAGCAACTATTAGAGGATCCAGCTCGTTTATTATTAGATATTTAATGACTAGAATAGGCCTTGCGGGGCCTATTCGCTTTCAATCGCCTTATGCAAGAATTTGATGTTGTCGTAATTGGTTCGGGTCCAGGAGGATATGTTTCGGCTATCCGTTCGGCCCAATTGGGTTTCAAAGTGGCCATCGTGGAGAAATATGCCGTGATGGGTGGAACGTGTTTGAACGTGGGATGTATTCCTTCGAAAGCATTGTTGGACTCTTCGGAGCATTACCACAATGCGGTGCATACATTCCAAGATCATGGAATCGATATTTCAAAGCCAAAGGTCAATATGGACCAAATGATCAAGCGCAAAGCGGGTGTGGTTTCGAATTTGAACGCTGGTATTGCGTATTTGATGAAGAAAAACAAGATCACTACCTTCCACGGTTTGGGTTCATTTGATTCTGCGAAAACAGTTAAGGTAACCAAAGAAGATGGTTCTTCAGAGGTGATTTCAGGTAAGAATATTGTGATTGCGACGGGATCTAAGCCAACGATCCTGCCATTCATTCCAGTAGACAAAGAGCGTATCATCACGTCGACGGAAGCCTTGAAAATGAAGGAAGTTCCGAAGCACTTAATCGTGATCGGAGCGGGGGTAATCGGCGCTGAATTAGGTTCTGTTTACGCACGTTTAGGTTCGAAAGTGTCGTTTGTTGAATTTGCAGATAGCATGATCGCAACAATGGACAAGACAATGGGCAAGGAATTGCAAAAGTCGATTGCCAAATTGGGCGCTGATTTTTATTTGTCACACAAAGTGACTGGGGCATCGGTGAAGGGGAAAGAAGTGACGGTGAAAGCACAAGATGCATCGGGTAAGGAAGTAGAGATTAAAGGAGATTATTGTTTGGTGTGTATCGGTCGCCGACCGTATACGGATGGATTGAACTTGGCAGCGGCGGGATTAACTGCCGATGAGCGTGGTCGGATCGCGGTAGATGAGCATACGCTTCAAACATCGGTTCCAGGTATTTATGCAATTGGTGACGTGGTTCGTGGAGCGATGCTTGCACACAAAGCAGAGGAAGAAGGAACTTTAGTAGCAGAAGTTATTGCAGGCCAAAAGCCGCATATCAATTATAATTTGATTCCAGGCGTTGTCTATACCTGGCCAGAAGTGGCTTCGGTAGGGAAGACGGAACAAGAATTGAAAGCAGCTGGGATCGCTTACAAAGAAGGTTCATTCCCATTCAAGGC
>JAIXRT010000204.1 GCA_027485075.1 Cytophagaceae bacterium | reverse complement strand
AGAAAATCGCCGAGCGTCGCCCGTTCTACCAAATCACCACCCTGACGGATCGGATGAACTATTGTTCTGCACCGATCAATAACATGGGCTGGCACATGACGGTCGAAAAATTATTGGGCATCGAAGTTCCAAAACGTGCGCAGTACATGCGTGTGATCATGATGGAATTAGCGCGTTTAACGGATCACATTGTTTGTAATTCCATTCTTGCGGTAGATACAGGAGCTTTAACGGGTTTCTTGTATGTGTACCAATGGCGTGAATTTATTTATGAGATTTATGAGGAGATGTGCGGTGCACGTCTAACGACAAATATGGGTCGTTTTGGTGGTATGGAACGTGATTTTACGCCTGTAGCCATCGAAAAGATTCAAAAATTACTGAAAGAATTACCGGCTGCTTTGAAGGAATTCGAAGGGATGGTCATGCGTAACAGAATCTTTATGGATCGTACGCAAAACGTGGGTGGAATCTCCGCGGAACGTGCGTTAAACTACGGATTTACTGGACCAAATTTGCGTGCAGCCGGTGTTGATTATGACGTTCGTGCGATGAATCCATATTCTTCGTATGACGATTTCGAATTTGATGTTCCTGTAGGAACGAAGGGCGATACGTATGATCGTTTCTTAGTTCGCGAAGAGGAGATGTGGCAAAGTTTACGCATTATCCAGCAAGCCATGGATAATTTGCCTGCAGGCCCGTATCACGCGGACGCACCACATTATTATTTGCCAGAAAAGCAGGATGTATATCACAACATGGAGGCATTGATCTATCACTTTAAAATTGTGATGGGGGAAATCGATGCGCCAGTGGGTGAAGTTTATCATTCAGTTGAAGGAGGAAATGGCGAGCTAGGTTTCTATTTGGTTTCAGATGGAGGACGGACGCCGTATCGTTTGAAATTCCGCCGACCAGGCTTTATTTATTACCAAGCGTTCCCTGAGATGATCAAAGGAACTAGTTTATCGGATGCCATCGTGACGATGTCATCTATGAATGTTATTGCGGGAGAGTTAGATACTTAAGACATGAGCAACATTGTTTTCCCAGCAGAAACGCTGGATTTAATTAAAAAAATTATTGCACGTTACCCGGACGGGAAACAGAAGTCGGCCATTTTGCCCATCCTTCACCTCGCGCAAGCGGAGTGGAAATGGTGCTCTCCAGCCGTGATGGATTATGTGGCAACGTTGCTTTCGATCAGCCCGATCGAAGTATATGAGGTCGCATCTTTCTACACCATGTTTCACCTAGAGCCAGTGGGCGAGCATGTCATCGAGTATTGTCGGACAGGTCCTTGTTGCCTCATGGGTGGTGTTGAAGTTTATGACCACTTGAAAAAGCGTTTGGGAATCCAAACGGGTGAGACGACGAAAGACGGGAAGTTTACAATCAAAGAAGTTGAATGTTTAGCTGCATGCGGTTGGGGTCCTGTATTCCAAATTCGTGAGAAGTATTACATGCATTTGACGAATGAGAAAGTGGATGAGATTATTGATGAATTAAGCAAATAAGCCGAGGATGAAGATATTAACGCAACATATTGACGTACCAGGAATTGAGACGATCGACGTTTTCATGAAAAATGGTGGTTATAAGGCGGTGGAGAAAGCGATCAAAACGATGACGCCAGATGAGGTAACGGAAGAGGTAAAGAAGTCAGGTTTACGTGGTCGTGGTGGTGCTGGTTTCCCTATGGGGATGAAATGGTCGTTTTTGGCAAAGCCAGAAGGTGTGCCTCGTTACTTAGTTTGCAACGCAGATGAGTCAGAGCCAGGTACATTCAAGGATCATTATTTGATGTGGAAATCTCCTCATACGTTGATCGAAGGAATGATCGTTTCCAGCTTTGCTTTGGGAGCAAATACTTCGTACATCTATGTGCGCGGAGAATTAATGTATGTCATTAACATTCTTGAAAAAGCTATTCAGGAAGCGTACGACAAAGGATTATTAGGAAAAAATATTTTAGGTTCTGGCTATGATTTAGATCTATTTGTGCAGCCTGGTGGTGGTGCTTATATCTGTGGTGAGGAAACAGCTTTGTTGGAATCATTGGAAGGTAAGCGTGGAAATCCACGTAATAAGCCACCATTTCCAGCGGTGAAAGGTTTGTGGCAATGCCCAACCGTAGTAAATAACGTGGAATCCATTGCGGCAACCTCTTGGATCGTGAATAACGGTGGAGATGCGTATGCGGCGATCGGAGTAGGCAGAAGTACTGGAACTAAATTAATTTCTGCATCAGGTCATATCAAAAAACCAGGTGTCTACGAAATACCTTTAGGCATTACCGTAGAGGAATTTATCTATTCTGACGAATATTGCGGAGGTATCCGTGATGGACATAAATTAAAAGCTGTTGTGGCAGGTGGATCTTCCGTGCCTATTTTATCAGCAGACAATATTTTAACGACAGATGCAGGTGAGAAACGTTTAATGACGTATGAGTCACTTTCTGAAGGTGGATTTGCATCAGGTACCATGTTAGGTTCCGGTGGATTTATCGTCATGGATGAGACAACTTGCATCGTACATAATACCTTAACTTTTGCCCGTTTTTACCACCATGAGTCATGTGGACAATGTTCCCCTTGCCGTGAAGGTACCGGCTGGATGGATAAGGTAATCAAACGTATTGAAACGGGTAAAGGAAGAATGGAGGACATCGATTTGTTAGTTGACGTAGCTAAGAAAATCGAAGGAAACACCATTTGCCCGTTAGGTGATGCGGCTGCGTGGCCAGTGGCTGCAGCAATTCGTCACTTTAGAGATGAATTTGAATGGCATATTACGCACCCAGAAGAGGCAACAAAACCAGGTGCGGTGTATATGCGCCCAGGGGCTAGTTGGTCTAACTAAGTTAGTTTCATGGCAAACAAGGTCTTATTTGTGGGTCATGATGCCAACCGCGCTGGTGCGCAATTAGTACTTTTACATTGGATTAAAGCGGAGGCAGCTCGGGGTCACAAACCCTATTTATTGTTGGCAAGTGGGGGTGTGCTGCTAAAAACGTATCAAAAATACGCTCAGGTCTGGGTTTGGGAGAAAGGTCCTAGCCAATTGGCCAAATGGGTAAAAAAAATACCGTTGCTCAAACGTGAGGAACGGATAAATCGGGAACCAAGTATTTCTGAAATCAAGCGATTGATTGCGCGTTTACAGCGTGAAAAATTTGATTTGATTTTGGGTAATACCGTAGCTTCTTTAGGTTTAATGCAGCGATTACGACCGCTGAATGCGTCATATGAAGTTTATATTCATGAGCTTGATTTTTCGCTAAAAATGTATGCTTCGAAAGAAGACATGGATTTTTTGGCCAAGGATTGTCGGCGTGTTTATGCAGTTTCAGCGCAGGTCCAACAAGTCTTGCAGGAAACGTATGCAGTTCCACATGGGAATTTGGCGATTTTGCCACCTATCGTTGAATTGCCGAGCCAACAACAAGACCGTGGACAGGAGCAACGGAAGGCTTTAGGAATTCCGGCGGATGCACCAGTCGTTTTTGGCTGTGGTTTAGCGGAATGGCGTAAGGGAACGGACATTTTTGTGCGTGTTGCGAAGCAATTGATATCCAAACATGCAGACCTGCACATGGTCTGGGTGGGTGTCGGAAACGAACCATTTTCAGCTGATTTGAAAGCTGAGAAAGCCAACTGGGATACGGAAAATCGGTTGCACTTAGTACCGAAGCAAGCGGATACAAAACCGTATTTCGATATGGCCGACTTGTTTTTCTTGTCATCTCGGGAGGATCCATTTCCGCTGGTGATGCTAGAAGCAGGGTATGCGGAAACGCCGATTATTGGATTTAAAGGTGCGGGTGGAGTCAATGATTTTTTGGCAGCCCATCCTGAGTTGTTGGTGGAGTATACGGATGAAGCGCATGCGGCCAACAAAATTGAAACGGTTTTAGCGTGGCCTTTGGCAGAACGTAAAGCCTTAGGATTGAAATTAAAGGAAAAGGCATTGGGGTATTCGGCGACGAATTTCATCCAGCGTTTTTCGGAATTAAATGAGCAATAACATCAGGTGAAAACCTGTTAGATGATAGATTATGAAAGTAACGATTGATAACATTACCTTGGATGTAGAACCGGGAACAACCATCATGCAAGCCGCTCGAATGATCGGACCTGAGGTTGCGCCACCAGCTATGTGCTACTATGAACCTCTTCAAGGGTCAGGTGGCAAATGCCGTGCGTGCTTAGTCAAAGTGACGGCTGGTTCTGAAAAAGATCCGCGTCCGATGCCTAAATTAGTTCCAGCCTGTATCACAGCTGTTCAAGATGGCATGATTGTGGAAAACACGGTGAACGAAGCCGTGCTAGAAACACGTAAGGGAATTGTTGAATTTTTATTGTTAAACCATCCGTTGGACTGTCCCGTATGTGACCAAGCGGGTGAGTGTCATTTGCAAGATTTCTCTTTCGAACATGGGGTTTCTTCTACCCGTACGGTCGAAGAACGCAATACCTTCGATCCGGTGGACCTAGGTGAAAACATCAAGTTAAACATGAATCGTTGCATCTTGTGCTACCGTTGTGTTTACACAGCGGATCAGATCACAGATGGCCGTGTTCATGGGGTGATGAACCGAGGAGATCATGCCGAAATTAGCACGTACATCGAGAAGGCGATTGATAATGATTTCTCAGGAAATGTGATTGATGTATGTCCAGTGGGCGCTTTGACAGATAAAACGTATCGTTTCAAGAGCCGTGTATGGTTCTCAAAACCGATGGATGCGCATTGCTCATGTGATAAATGTTCCGGTAATGTAACCTTATGGTACCGCGGGGAAGAGGTGATTCGGGTAACGGGTCGCAAGAACCAGTGGGGTGAATTGAAGGAATTCATTTGCAATACTTGTCGTTTTGATCGGAAGAAAACATCGGATTGGGTAATTGAAGGACCTACGGAAGTTTCTAGACATTCGGTGATTTCAGCGAATAAATATGGAGCTAATATGATTCGCCCAGCGTTTCCAATCGCTCAAGCCGCCCGTGATTTCAAGCAAATCGATGATAATCGCGATCGCAGCTTTTTAGAAAATAAATCAATTTTGCCCGCAAAGAAATAAGCTATGGAATTATTGAATGATGTATTTACGGCCAAAGCCATTTTTGTAGGAATCGTTTTTGCGATCACCCTCGGTGTGGCAGCCTATTCAACGTATTTTGAGCGGAAGATCGCTGCCTTTATGCAGGATCGTATCGGTCCAGATCGTGCGGGTCCTTTTGGTATTTTACAGCCCTTAGCTGATGCGGTTAAAATGTTCATGAAGGAAGATTTTATACCGGCCAACTCAAATAAGTGGTTGTTTATCGCTGGTCCGTGTTTATCCATGTTGACCGCCTTAATGACTTCCGCTGTAGTTCCTTTTGGAGATACGGTTACCGTGGGAGGTGTGACATTTGATTTACAAGGTATCGATGTGAACATCGGTATTTTGTGGGTGTTTGGAATTGTATCCTTAGGTGTTTATGGAATCTTGATTGGAGGCTGGGCTTCCAACAATAAGTATTCCTTATTGGGTGCTATTCGTGCGGCTTCGCAAAATATTTCGTATGAATTAGCGATGGGTATGTCGATCATCGCGATTTTGATGTTGACAGGTTCTTTGTCGACAAAGACCATTGTGGAAACCCAACAAGCCGGTCACTGGAATATTTT
>JAIXRT010000211.1 GCA_027485075.1 Cytophagaceae bacterium | reverse complement strand
TAAAAATAATACAATGAAATAGCTGATAGTGCGGCTGTCATGAACACATAAATGTACTGAAAGCCAAAAAGCTGCAAGAAATGAACGGAACTACCACGATTCTTACCCACAAACAAACGCGCAAGTATTACCTGTCCGATTAATAGAAACACATAATTAGGAGCCTTCTTTCCACCTAACGGAATAATTCCATTGGACTGAAAAACATAGCTATATAGTACTAATAAAAGTAACGTGATCAACGAAACTAGGGTTAGGCGCGGTAATTGAGCAATAAAATTTTTCATGCTAATTTTTTGTCAATGTCGCACCATGCAAGACATACGGTATGTAATGGGCAAATTGATGACCTAGAAAACAGCTATTCTTCGATTTACTTTTGATCATCGATTCAGCATACGCATCTTGTTTTGCTTCCACATAAACGAAACCTTTACACGCTGATCCTACTTTTAATTCTGGCAGTTGAACGCCTAGTAAGTGGGCAGGTCTTGTCGTTATATAGTCGGCCGCTTGCTTCAACTTACGTCCTTCCGCTGCTTGGATAAAGGCTACAAACAAGGTTTCTAGTCCAATGGTACCAAAAGAGGCATGATCAAACTCGACCGCCTTGGATTCAAACTCTATTGGATGATGATCGGAGACTACCGCATCAATCACTCCTGTTTTCAAACCATCCCATAAAGCAGCCCGATCCGATTCCGCTCTAAATGGAGGGAAAACTTTCATGTGCGTATCAAAATCAGCCACTGCTTCTTCGGTGAAAATCAATTGATGAACCGCCACATCAGCAGTCACAGGTAACCCTTCAGCTTTTGCAGCCCGAATTAAGTCTACGGACTCAGCTGAAGAAAGACAGGCAAAATGCAATCTAAATCCAGCAGAGGTTTGGCCAAAGGCATTCGAGCGCACATAGCGCAATAAATCTAAATCCCGTTTAATGCTTAAGGACTCCGCTAAAACCGGAATCCCTTTCATTCCTTGGAGCGTCGACTGCAATCCCTCGTGAATCTGCCCATATAAGGACAATGATTCCGTATCAGGACGTGAGACAATCGTAACCGGTAATGTTTGTAGATACTGTAAACATTTACCCATCAAGTCGACATGTTGGAGTGATCCTGCTCCATGTCCGAACCAACTGGCTCCGGCTTGGTGTAAATCCAATAACTCAGCAAAATTCTCCCCTTTATTATCAACCGTTAGCGGTGCCATGGCCTGGAACCCTTTTTGGATGATGAACTGGATCGATTCCGCCGTTTGAGCTACCGGCTCGCCGGTGGGCAACAACAACATATCTAACACCCCACCTTGCAAAGCGGCTGATTGCAAACTTGACCAATCCTCTCGGAATTCGCCACCTGGTAAGGTATGATGAACGCGTAAATCTACAACGGATGGAGACCAAGAGGCATTAGCTTCTTCAATCACGACATCAGCCTTGGCTTGAATACTTGGGGCGATTTCGATCCATTGGCCAGCTTCGGCTAACAAATCAACACGCTTCCCGAAGTATTCGGACCGGCTATCTTGAACGGTAACTTGCTTAATTAATATCCGCATGTTATTTCTATACTAAAAAAAAACCCTGAATATCAGGGTTTAAAAAATCAATGTGCTACAAATGCTTGATAGGTTGCTACGTCCATTAAGGAATCTAAGTCACCTAAATCGCTTGGTTTAATTTTAATGATCCAGCCAGCTCCGTATGGATCTGAATTGACTAACTCAGGGCTGTTATTTAGCGCTGTGTTAAATTCAACAACTTCACCTGCTACTGGAGAGAATAAGTCTGATACCGTTTTTACCGCTTCCACCGATCCGAAAACCGCGTCTTTAGCGACTGACTTCCCTACTGATTCCACTTCTACAAATACAATATCTCCCAATTCACCTTGTGCGAAATCCGTAATACCTACGATCGCAACATCTCCTTCTACTTTAATCCACTCGTGTTCTTGTGTGTACTTTAATTCTGATGGGAAATTCATATCTACTATTTTTTTGCTTGCAAAGGTCATTAAAATCACGCGTGATTGCAATAGTTTTTGCTAATTATTCACTCAAACTATATCGAACTTGGAAACCTCCTGCCACCGTAGAACGGAAGAAAGCATTCGAAACCAATGGGTTATTCATCATTCGATCAAAATATGCCGTAACGGATAATTTATCACTTACCGCATAACTCAACTGTGGACGGAATTGGAAATTGATAAATCCTTGCGTCACAATGGTCTCCGCATCCAATTTGCGTTGCAAGGTTCGCGTATCGCGAATCGTCAAATTCATATTGAAGCGTAAATCATTCGGCAGACGTACTGCGCGGCCATTAATCTTGAACGGAATCAGCATATTCGCCCGCGTAAATCCAATAGAGAAGGTCAAATCTTTATTCGCTAATTCAGCCACTTGTGAATTAGCCAAATTCAATCCCACATTGCGATCCTGATTGTATTCCAAACGTAAGCTCACCCGACTTTTCGTAATGGCATTCACGCCTATCAATGGCGAGAAGCGCTCCGTAAATGAAATCGTACTCATCACATAAACAGGAATTAGATTCTTCGTTACTGGATCGAAACGCGATGAAAGTGGATACAACAAACTGTTTAACGTCAAGTTTCGGAAGTCATTCTCAAACTGGCCATATTCCAATGAAGAGACAAAATTACCCACACTATACGTGCTAGAGTACATGTGCGTTATCGTGAATGAACTGAATTTCTTCGTAATCCACGGCAACAAGTTCATCCCATTATAGTCAACCTTCCAGTTAGGAAGCGGCAAATTATAGAATGGTGAAAACTTAACTTTCTCAGCTGGCACACCAGAATAAGCAGCAAAAAACGCTGGAATCAACACATCTTGCGAATTCTTATTATATGCTCCCCCCTCACCAAAGTTTGCCCGATTCAAACGCTCCAGAATCACTTGTCGGTTCGTCCGGAACGATTCAAATACCGCCTCTGAATTTTTAAAGGCCGTCACAAACGACAAGAAGGACATCGAATAATTACCCGATCGCAATGGACTTTCACTTTTAAACGGACCACCTAAAACAGACGGTCTAAAGAATTCTTGGTAATTATCGCCTTTGGTATAATTCCCATCCAAGGTTACACGGAAATCTTTCGTAGGCTCCAGCTGGGTCGTATACGTAAATCGTTGATTACGCAACTGGGTAAACGGAATATTTTGGTAGGTGCTTCGCGAAAGCCAACCGTTTTCAGCGGCTTTAAATCGGATCCCATCACTTTGCCCCCCACTGATAAAATCAAATCCAGGAGCCCCGAAATTCCCATGCATGCCAAATAAACCTGGTGCCTTTAAGAAACCAGGCAAGGTTGTTGACTCATTAATCGAATAATTGACTTGAATACCACGCAAGGTTAACAATAAACGCGTCACAGATCGCAAGGCATTTTTAGGTGCGATGTAAATATCATCCTCATCTCCTGGATTACGAGCCACATTTTTACTGTCGGACGATGGCGTATTTGCCCAGCGTAACGCACGAATCCGATTGTATAAGGACACAAAGTCTACTTTTCCTGAAATACCACGTTCACGTGTATTTTTAATAATGTCACCAAAGGCAATACCATCATCATCACTGATATTCAAAGAGTTAGCATAGTAGTTATATCCCACCCGATGCGTATAATCCGCATTCATCCAGTCGGTCAACGGTAATTTTTGCAAAGGCAATCGCCAAATCATACCAGCTTGTTGGTCAAATTCCTTGGCCCGTCCAAACGCTTTGATATTCGAAACGACATAATCTTGATATCCTGGCTCAATTAAATCACCCAATGGTTCATCAATAATCGCATTGACACGCGTATTATAATTCAAGACCATACTCTTCGTCAAATTCCAGTTGACCGCGTACTGTCGGTTGAAAAACCAGTATTTTTCAAATAATGGCGTCACACCCAGGGTAGAGAAATCTGAATTACGTAACTGCGTTTTAATGAACGAACGATCCATTTCCGCACGCACGGCAATGGACGATGGAATCAAATTGACATTAAAATCTTTCAAAAGACTTAACCACTGAGAATTCCAATTGGTCTTCGCAAAGGGTTCCCAAAAAATCGAATTCGCCGCATAAGTGTACTGGACACTCCCCCGCTGGCTCAGCTGGCGATAGGCGTCAATCAACGTACTGGAACGAATCATCTCGGAATGCGCATACGAGAATGAGAAATTAGAGAAATCCCATAAATAAGCATGTTTAGCTAACGCAGAGCGAACCTTGCGCACATTCGTAAAATTAAAGCCCTGGCGAGTTGACCGATCTTCCACCATACGCATGTAGGCTTCATTGACAGGTTTAGCCGACAAGAAAACATCGGGATCAAGCGGATCAAATTGCGGTGAAATCGTCCGATTATCATACGTAACAAAGAATGGAATGCGGAAACCCCAATTCGCCGGCAAAAACTTATCTAAATTCAGATTAGCTGTGATTCCATACTCCAGCATATTATCACGCGAACGCTCAGATATTTTTGATTGAACTCCACCAAAACCAAAATTCTTAAAGGCACCATTAAAGGTTACTTGACCTAAATCAGCCAGTTTAACGGCCATTTTACCCAAGGCTGCAGAACCAGAAGTTTGATCAAAACCCGACGCACGCAATTCATTCACCCAAATACAGAAGGACTTATTCTGTGTATTCTCACTCGGATTACGCACCCCAATCATTAAAGTCATGCTGGCACTTTGATCAGGCCGACCCATCACCGTAATCTTATATTTCTTTCCGGTGGAGCTCGTCATGATCAAACTGAATCGCTTGTCTAATGACTTTCCTAAACGGTCACGTTCGATTTTAACTTGCTTCAATAAGTCGAATTCTACATCAAATTCATTCTCCGCTGGCCAAATTTCCACATCCAGACTTTGACCCTTCTGCGTTTGGATCAATCCCGCATTCTCAACCTCATAGTAGTTGTCCGTCAAATCTGTACCTATCCGCATGAATGCAGCCACATTCCCCACGTTTGCATCCTGACTCTGCATCGACACAAACATGCGCAAGCGCTTGTAGTTGATGAAATCAAACATCGTATTTTTAAACACCCCACGCGCATCACCTGGACGCAGGTTGTCGACACATAAACTCATCGACTGTTCATTCAAACGGGCGTTGTTAATGGTAGTTACATCCTGATCACGGACAAATCCTGGCGGCACAACATAAGGAACCGTATTATTCCCTTTTGCTGCTGGACCATTTTCCTCAATATTTACACTCGTTACGCGTAATTCAGTTCCAGGAGTTTCCGGAATATCCTGTCCATTGCGTTGATCTAATTGGCCTATAAACTTACGATATGAATAACCAGACAACTGTAATTGGGCAAATCGAAGTACCACAGGCTCCTCAAATTCCTTCATCATCATTCGGAAGAAACGGATGGATTTGAAACCAGTAATACCATTGATGGCTTTATATTTATTCTTGTCCTTGATAGGAATACGGAATAAAAACCAGTCGACACCGCCTTCATTGATTTTATCGACGATGAAGTTTTGGCCAACTTGCATGCCTTTTTTCAAATCTACTTCATACTCAAAATACGATTCAACTTCATTGATCGTATTGTCATTATTCAAATCCTCGCGATCAGGCATCATACTATTTGCCTCGGTGATGATCGCGTTGGTTGGGTTATCCGTATTAGGCGAGTTATTCTCTAAGCCCATATATTGCTTGTAGCGCTGAATGACACTGGGCGTTGTCTTAAATTCATCACTCAAATAATGGACAAAATCGTCACCCGCAGGATCTTTTTGAATGGCAGCCAATGCCGTACTATTAGTCACTCGGGTACGCGTCTGATTCAAATAATTAGCAAAATAAGTTGTTTCAGACAGGTTGCTTGCCTCAGTTGTGACGTTTGGCAAACCGTCTAAACCCACATCCTGCTGTGCTCTTCCACCCTGATTATCAAACGCATTAATCACAAACTGGCGCTTAGGTGCAATACCGTAATTTGTTTTTTCCACGTTACCTCGTGTCGGATCCACAATCTTCTCACCAGCTGGAATACCATTTTCAAAATTAGAATAACCATCTGGTACAAAATCTTCCGACACGTCACCCAAGTGGAATACCAATTTCCCCCCTTTCGTATTGTTCTTATTAAAGATACCGTCGCGCACTTTTCCCACTTCACCTTCAACAAATGGATTCATTAACCAGAACTCAATTTGTTCCACATTGGCATTATCAAAATCGGTGTCCGCCAGAATTGCCCGTGTAATTGCCCCAAAATTCGTTTTCGGATTCAGTAATAAACCTTCTGAAGACAGATTGGGATTGAAATTATAAATACCACGCTCAGACGGAAAATATGCCACATCTAGCACGCCAATAGGTAAATTGGTAATGTTATTGGCAAAATCTTTATTCGGGAATAAACCTCGTGGTGTTACCACACGTTCATACGCATAAGCATTAATTTCAGATGCATCTAGGCCTGGGACATCTAGCGCAAAACCACCTTGACCATATAAACTGGCATCGACCGTGTAAGCTGAAATCTTCGCACGCTTAAAGTTGGACGCCAAATCACGCGGATTCGTACCCGTAGAAAAATCGGCAGGAACCGCACCCGGCTTCCACATTGTAGGCTGACTACTCATGGAATAAACCACGCGAGCAGACTCAAAATCATCGATAAACGCGTTTCCTTGCACCCGCTCATTGACATTGGGAAGTAATTTGGCAGCTTCACCTTGAAAATCTATGACTGAAGTTTCCTTGGTCGAAATGAACGGAAGCGCATCGAGCATACGCGTTAGACCATTTGATTTCTTTAGTAAGGATACGTCAAAACCCAGTAACGTGTTGTTTACAGGCTCATTTCCGATGGCCACTCGACGTAAAAAAGCGGGAGGTGTTTCACTCATTCGTTGAACTGTAGCACCTAAATGAATATCTTGACCTAAGTTATAATCAAGTCGCGTACCTAGCAAAGAACGCACCTGATTCGTAAACAAATCTGGTTTCTCATAGCAAACCTTTAATTCACGGCCCGAATTAAAGACGCCCTCATTCATGATTTTTACTTTACCAGACTGACCTTCGACAATAAAATCGGATCCCGGGCTTAGTAATTGACCCCCCGCGGAAACAGTCACTGATTTAGGCTCCACGCCAAAAGGTAAATTGATATCGCCACCCACACCCGATTGAAATGATCCTTTTAAAAAGAATTTGTTCTTCGTGGCAAGTTGCTGCGCGTCAGTTTGTGTCTTTTTATATAAATCTGAAAAGATGTATTTGTCCAATAAGCCAGGCTCAGATTTAAATTTCTCAGCTAGACTAGAACCAAATGGCTCTAAGACCGGGAAAATAATACGTCCATTTTTCGAGTCGATGGTAATGTCCTCTACATAATCGAAATTACCATC
>JAIXRT010000225.1 GCA_027485075.1 Cytophagaceae bacterium | reverse complement strand
TTTTCGAATGAATATAGATTGAGTCATGAGAACAAAGTTACCAATAACTTGATAAAATCGATATGAAATTTATTTTACGGGGAAGTTAGGCTTAATCTAACGTATAACAAGTTAGCATGTCTCGAACGCTTTGAACATCATTCCACATAAGAATATCAATAATTGAAAGACCGGGAATGAATCGTTTTCTACTATTATCTGAGTATTCAGGTAATTCTGGCATTAAAAATCGCAAATCTATATTTTGTTGGGCAAATACATTTTTATCATATAGGTTCCTACCATTAATCGGATTAATGTAAGTGGAATCATTAAAATAATTTGTTATGGAAATCAAACGTTCTACCCTTCCGCACTTTTCACAATCCTCTAGTTGAGAACTATAGTATATGTTCTTTTTTATTCCCAAATACTCAAAAACAGAAATAACACTTTCTCCAGCAAATTCAGCCAAATTCGAAGGTTTCTTGTAGATCACATGCTCTATGATACTAATAACCTGGTTGAAATATGGTGCTTTTTTATAAGAGGAGTGTAACTGAACAATCAAATTTGATGAAAAACCGGCATCCCAAGCTATCAATGTTTCTCTGATAGTTTTGTTTTGACTTAACTTTTGAATTGGCACTCTAATCCAAAATATTCTATTGTGGTTTGAAATACGATTACGATTAATCCAACCCTTTTTAATAAACTTGACATCATCATACAACACAAAATGATCTGCTGCCTGAACTAATTGAAAATAGCCCAAGTAGGGAAAAAAATAAGGCTGCATGATTGCTACTGCCATAATATTAAGCGCCGAATCCGGGAGCTGTTAGGTTAACCAACTGATCTGATTTCATGACAATAACACGCTCATCCTGCTTATCCGTCATATATCCAATCGCCGTTACATCTGAGATTTTTTCAATTTTCTCATAGTCAGCCTGTGAAACCGTAAACACCAACTCATAATCTTCGCCTCCATTCAATGCAGCTGTCAAAGGGCTTAGGTTAAATTCCGTTGCCGACAAATATGTCTCATCGTCTATTGGAATATTTTTTTCAAAAATGCGAGCACCTGTACCTGAAGCATTACATAAATGAATTATTTCCGCAGCTAAGCCGTCAGAACTATCAATCATGGAAGTAGGGGTTACTCCCAAATCCCGCATTTCGTGAATAATATCAAATCGTGCAACAGGTTTCAGCTGACGCAATACTACATAACTTTTGTTGTCTAACTCTGGCTGCATTTCTGGGTTCGCTAAAAATACTTGCTTTTCGCGCTCCAAAGATTGTAACCCAAGTAGAGCTCCTCCAAAATCTCCTGTCACACAAATGACGTCATTGGGCTTTGCTCCAGTGCGTTTTACTAATTGGGGAGAATCCACTACGCCAATTGCTGAGACAGAGATAATTAATCCTTGGGGGGACGCCGTGGTATCTCCACCTACCAGATCTATTTTATACTCATCGCATGCATTTTTAACACCGCGATATAATTCTTCTACTGCCTCCACAGAAAATCGATTACTCAAACCAACCCCTAAAACCAATTGGGCCGGAATCGCATTCATCGCCGCTAAATCCGACAATGCGACACTCACAATTTTATATCCCAAATGTAAAAGTGGCGTATAAGAAAGATCAAAATGAACTCCTTCAATGAGCAATTCAGTCGTAGTGACAGTTAATTTGCCGCCTGAATCTAAGACTGCCGCATCATCACCGATTCCCACTTTCGTCCAACCTTGATGTGATTTAAATGAATCCGCAAGTCGATTAATCAACCCAAATTCACCAATGCTGCCTATTTCTGTTCTGTTTTCCATAAATAAAAAAAGCCGCCCAAAAAGACGGCTGTAAATTCAATATGACCCATTACGGGTTAACCAATGCTAAATTAACTTTTTTATTACTTGCCTTGATATAGGTCGTTAATGTTTCAAGACCTAACGTAGTGGCAGTAGGCGTGCCAACAATTCGAAATTCAAGCGTGCCACTTGTTCCCGTAGGAGCTCCTTCTGAGCCTTTCAAATTACTCAAAGTAATTTTAGAATTATCCGTTGCTAAAACATAAGTCCCCATAAACTGCTTACCATCAAACTCCGTAAGTGTTACAGATCCCGCTAAGCTAAGATCAAGTTTGAATTGTGCGTACCCATTAACAAGGTTAGAGCTTCCTCCTTTCGTGTATTGCGTGGTTCCATCCCATTGCGCCGAGCTAACTGACCAAGATTTCTTGATTAATTCAGAAACAGGCGTCGGCTCATCTTTGCTACATCCAAATAACATGAAAGCTGCAATTGCAATCCAAATAAAATTTTTCATCGTGCATTTTTTTACGTTGTAAAATTAAAAATCTTTAGGAATAAAACGGGGTTTGGCTCTTTTTATTTAGTTTCGTACAAATTAAAACCCCGTGTTAAACGAGCTTCCTCAATTTACTAAATCCCAATTATCCCTTCGCAATGGGCAAGATAAGCCCGAAATTTGGGTCGCATTTCAAGGTCTCATTTATGATATGACTTCAAAAAAAAAAAAAAAAAATGGTAAGCACTATGAACATT
>JAIXRT010000095.1 GCA_027485075.1 Cytophagaceae bacterium | reverse complement strand
TTTAATCATGATAGATATTTGAAAAAACAATTAGCTAATCTACAATTAAACGACTTACAAAAGATTACAATTTATTTAATACGATTATATTTTAAATTTTTTATTTAAGGCTTCGCCATTCTGACCAACATAGCCCAGCCATAAAAACGAATATCAAATATACGCAAAATGAAGGAAACAGGAATGCGAAATTATTAAATGGTGCTAATGGAAAGCAGTCTGGAGTCATAAGTTCGAAGGCTAAAGGAGGTTTTTAAGTATAGATGTACTTGAATCGCAAATCAAAACAACAAATTATTATAGTTATTGTAAGCTAATTCTAAAAACACCTCTTCCCTAATTGCCCCCAAAGTATATTTTCATATTTTTACACCTATGATTCTTCGGACAGAAAATTTAGTAAAGAAATACGGGGCGCGTTTGGTCAATGACCATATCTCCTATCAAGTTGCACAGGGTGAGATTGTGGGCCTATTGGGTCCCAACGGTGCCGGGAAAACTACCTCCTTTTACATCGCGACTGGTTTGGTGAAACCGAATGAGGGCAAGGTGTATTTGGATGATGTGGACGTGACGGATTTGCCCATGTATAAGCGGGCACGTTTGGGCATTGGGTATTTGGCGCAGGAGGCTTCTGTGTTTAGAACTTTGTCGGTGGAGGAAAATATCCTCGCTGTACTTGAAATGACTTCACTTTCCAAAGCCGAACAAAAAGAAAAGACCGAAAGCCTCCTCGAGGAATTCTCCTTAACTCATGTACGAAGAAGCCTAGGCCAAGTGCTATCGGGTGGTGAACGCCGCCGGACCGAAATAGCCCGCGCATTAGCTGTGGATCCTAAATTTATACTATTAGACGAACCTTTCGCTGGGGTAGATCCCATTGCTGTGGAAGAAATTCAAAGTATTGTCGCGAAATTGAAATACCGAAATATTGGCATCTTAATCACAGATCATAATGTGGATGAAACGCTTTCCATTACGGATCGCGCTTATTTGTTGTTTGAAGGAAAGATTCTGAAGGCAGGGACGCCGCAGGAGTTGGCGGATGATGAGCAGGTGAGACGATTATATCTAGGATCAAACTTTTCTCTCAAGAGAAAAGTTTGATCCTAGATATAATCGTCAGACGCTAGACTTTAGACTCTAGACGCTAGAAAATAGTCCGCAGGAAAGTAGTCTGAAGTCCGGAGTCGAATTAGACATTTGACCTTTGAATAAAACAACCCTATTTTTTTGAGATTATTCGCCTAAATTTGGCAATCAATTTGACCCTGGTCCAACGTCCAGCGTATAAAGTCTAACGTCTAATGAAAAAAGAAACCCAAGCCATACACGCTACCAATATCGTCGATGAGACGGCCGGGGCGATTGCGACGCCTGTATTTTTAACGACGACGTTTACGCGGGATTTGGATGGGAGCTATCCCAAAGGGCATATGTATTCCCGGAATTCGAATCCCAACCGCGATGCACTGGAGCAAGGACTTACCGCGTTAGAGGGTGGCGCCAAAGCATTCGCCTTCGGGTCTGGACTCGCAGCGGTTTCTGCTGTATTTCAATGCCTCGCTTCCGGAGACCACGTATTAATGCCCGCCGTGGGTTATTACGCCTCCGTTAAATTAGCCGAGGAAATCATGGGGCCCTGGGGATTGCAGATGACGCAAGTGAACATGGAAGATTTGTCGGCTGTTGAGGCTGCAATTCTACCTAATACCAAATTAATTTGGATTGAAACACCTGCGAATCCATTATTGAGTATTACTGATATTACTGGGATTTGTGCATTGGCACAAGCCCACGGCATCCGCGTGGCCGTGGACAATACCATCGCCACACCTATCTTACAAAATCCCATCGCTCTAGGCGCTGATTTCGTCATGCATGCCACCACGAAATACATTGGTGGACATTCGGATGTACTTGGCGGCGCGATTGTTGTTCGTTCAGAAGATGCCTGGTCAGAAAGATTAAAGCGCGTTCAAATCTTGATGGGAGCCACCCAAAATCCATTGGATTGTTATTTGTTGGCGCGCGGCCTAAAAACACTTCCTCTTCGCATGCGGGAACATTCTGCATCCGCATTGGAACTGGCTTCACGTTTAGAAAAACATCCGGCGATTGAGCGTGTGCATTACCCGGGTTTGGCATCACATCCCCAACATGCCTTAGCATTACGCCAAATGCCCTGTGGGTTTTCGGGTATGATTTCGATACAGATTAAAGGGGATGAGGGCCATGCGCGGGCGGTAGCTGGGAAGTTGAAACTGTTCCAACAAGCCACCAGTTTAGGCGGGGTGGAATCCTTAGTGGAACATCGTCGGTCCATCGAGGGCCCATCCAGCACAACTCCAGGAAATTTATTGCGGATATCTGTGGGCCTTGAGCACGTGGATGACCTTTGGGCGGATTTTGAGCAGGCTTTATGAAACGAATGTTAGATGTAGTGGTCACGCTGGTGGCCTTGGTTGTTTTTGCGATTCCGATGATTTTTGTGGCTTTGGCCGTTCGGTTAAGCTCGCGAGGCCCCGTGTTATATTGGTCGGACCGCGTAGGACGCAATAACGTTGTATTTGCCATGCCCAAATTCCGCACGATGCGTGTGGATACCCCCGTTTTACCTACCCATTTGTTGCAAGATCCTGCTTCTTTTTTGACGCCCATCGGCTCATTTTTGCGCAAGAGCAGTTTAGATGAATTGCCCCAATTGTGGTGCGTGCTGATCGGTGATATGTCGCTGGTGGGTCCACGTCCCGCGCTGCATAACCAACAAGACTTATTGGACGCCCGCACTGCTTCCGGAGCGCACGTGCTTTTACCCGGTTTGACTGGTTGGGCGCAGGTGAACGGTCGGGACGAAGTGCCCATGGAGGTAAAAGTGGGGTATGATGTGGAGTATCTTACCAAACGTTCGTTTTGGTTGGACGTGAAAATTCTTTTTCTGACTTTCTGGAAGGTGGTGATGGTGAAGGATGTGGCGCACTAGCGCAATATTACAACTACTTGATAATTAATATATTAGTCATAATTCGACTTGACTAAGGTTGGTCATGAGTGTACTTTTGAGTATCAACCTGATACGCATGAAGATCCCCTCTAGTACACCATCGATTACAAGTCCGGAATTCGTATTTCAAGCAAACAAAATTGCCAACTATTTAGAATCGCAAATGCGCATTGAGCGCGCATGGATTTTCGGCTCATTTGCCCGAGGAGAGCAACATGAATTAAGCGATATCGACCTGATGATTGAACCAAGTTCTGAATGGTCCATCACCTTATTTGACTTAGCAGAACTACAATTCCAATTACAAAAAATCACACGTAAAAAAATTGACCTAGTCATGCTGGGAGCGCCGTTGACCGAAATTGAAACCCGTATTAACCACGATAAAATATTAATTTATGAAAGCGACCATTAACTCAATTGTTGACAGATCAGCGATCATTTCCGCATTATCAGAAGCGATGAGTCATAATGATGTCATCCATAAAGCCTGGATATTCGGTTCATTTGCGCGAGGTGACCACCACGCTATGAGCGACATTGATGTCGTTGTAGAAGCTGATGATCACCTTTCACTCATGTCGCTCTTTGGCATACAAGAGCAACTAAGCACTTTGCTTGGGCAGAAAATAGATATTGGCTTTATAAATACATTAAAACCCGAGATTCGGTCAAACATCGAACCTGATTTGATCGAAATATTCAACCGATTTAAAAGCCCTAACCACCATGAAAAAAATAAAAAACAAATCATTAGAAAGATTGAACCACATGTTGAATTCCATCCATGAAATTCAAACCATCATAAACGAAAAAGACGAAGAGACAATTACAACTAATTTATTAACACAACATGCAATTTATTATAAGTTCATTGTCATAAGTGAAGCTATAATGCAAGTTGACAGTGAGATTTTAAATCGATATCCATATCCTTGGCATGAAGTAAAAGGACTACGTAATTTTATTACACATGAATATCACAAAATATCTTTACCGCAAATAATTACAATCATTCAAGAAGACCTTCCTAAATTAGCCGTTCAATTAAACAAGATCGTTGCCAACGAATTTGGCCCGCCACAGTAACATGCTCCAAGCCAAAAAAATCTGGAAATTTGTCCCGGAACCTGATGCCCACGAAGTAGACCAATTAGCCCTCGAAATGCCCGTCACTAAAAATCGGCATTTCCTGAAATTACTCGTCTCCCGTGGTATCAAAAGCCTCGCTCATGCCAAAGATTTCATGGTTCCCAGCCTCGAACATCTCCACGATCCTTTCACCATGCAAGACATGGACAAGGCTGTCGAACGACTGAGCAGAGCTCTCGAGGATGGCGAAAAAATACTTATCTACGGCGATTACGATGTAGATGGAACCACTTCCGTCGCGCTAGTTTACGGCTATTTGACAGAGGAATTAGGCGCAGAGGCAGATTACTACATTCCCGATCGCTATGCCGAAGGTTATGGTGTCTCGCAAGCGGGAGTTCAATACGCGGCCGACAACAATTACAGCCTCATCATCTCGCTCGACTGCGGCATCAAAGCCCACGAGCGGGTCCGCTG
>JAIXRT010000243.1 GCA_027485075.1 Cytophagaceae bacterium | reverse complement strand
TTTAGAAATGAAAATTCGTTATCAGCTTGCGGCGAGTGCGGTTGCACTTACCATCTGCAGCTTTTCAAGCGCTGCCTTCGCGCAGTCGACTGGTTCAGTCGACTTCGAAGAAGAAGTAATCGTCGTTTCCGGTTCGCGTTCGCAGGACGTTGCTGGCATTCAGGCACCTGACTCGACCAAGGCAAAAGCGGTTCTTACGCAAGAGCTGATCGAACGTCAGAACCCAGGTCAGACAATCCTCGACACCATCAACGTCATTCCCGGCGTTAGCTTCCAGAACAACGATGCTTATGGCTCGTCGGGCGGTACGCTGAACATCCGTGGTTTTGACTCGTCGCGTATCTCGCTGACATTCGACGGTATTCCGTTGAATGACTCCGGCAACTACGCCATCTATTCGAACCAGCAGCTTGACCCTGAACTGATTGAGCAGGTCAATGTTAACCTTGGTACGACTGACGTCGACAGCCCTACAGCATCGGCTGTTGGTGGTACCGTCAACTACCGCACACTGACCCCGACTGAAGATTTCGGCGTTAAGGTCTCTGCCTCGCTCGGCGACTTTAACTTCGAGCGCCTGTTTGGCATGATCAACACCGGCAACCTGACGTCGTTCGGTACACGTGCGTTCTTCTCGGCTTCAAAGGCGACTAACGATAACCCGTTCAACAATTACGGCGTCGTCGATAAGCAACAGTATAACGCAAAAATCTATCAGCCAATCGGCAGCGATGGGGACTTCATTGCGATTTCTGGTAGCTACAATGAAAACCGCAACAACTTCTTCGGTTCGCTGCCATTGCGCAACGATGCAGGCCGTGTTGTTGGTGCCGCTTCGACCAACCGTTTCCCAGCGAACAATGATGAGCGGGAATATCTGATCAACTTCCCTTGCACGACAGCAGTAACGGCAGTCAATGGAGTTGCTCAGTCGCCAACAACGTGCGGTACCGAATTCGACCGTCGTTATAACCCGTCAAACACTGGCAGTATCCGTGGTGCGTCAAAATTCACTTTCGGTGAAAAGCTGACGTTGACCGTCGATCCAAGCTATCAGTACGTAAAGGCAAATGGTGGTGGCACCGTTAATGCGAACGAAGCACGTCGCGACATCGATCCGACTGGCGGCGTAGCAAACTGCACCACCGTGGTAAGCGGCGCTGGCGTAAACTGCCAGGCTGGATATCTCTCGGGTTCGCCATTCTTTGGTAAGGATCTCAACGGCGACGGCGATATCCTCGACCGGGTTACCATGATCGCACCAAGCCAGACCCAAACGCATCGTTATGGTGTCATCAGCTCGCTGCGTTATGAAATCAACGATGCGCATTCGGTTCGTCTTGCGTACACCTTTGACCGTGCACGTCACCGTCAGACAGGCGAAGTTGGCTTGTTGGACGTCAATGGCGAGCCATTGGACGTTTTCCCAGTAAACGGCCCGCAAATTGCTGCCAACGGCGTAAAGCTTCAAAAGCGTAACCGTCTGTCCTATGCAATTTTGCAGCAGGTTTCGGGCGAATATCGCGGTGAATATCTGGACAACAATCTGGTCGTGACCGCCGGTGTTCGTGCACCGTTCTTCAAGCGCGACCTGACCAACTATTGCTTCACCAGCTCAGCTGGCGGCTTTGTTGAGTGCTTCGGCGATGCAACCCAGAACGCTCTGAACGCAACGCTCAACCCAACACAGGCTGGCCCACAAAATCGCGTCTTCAAATATGACAAGATTTTGCCAAACCTAGGCCTGAACTACAAGTTCACGCCTGAATTCAGCATGTTCGCAAGCTTTGCACAGGGCCTTTCGGTTCCAGGTACAGATAGCTTGTACAACGCGTTCTTCTTCCCGATCACGACGGCGCGTGCGCGTCCTGCTCCGGAAACGACAGACAGCGTTGACCTTGGTGTTCGTTACCGTTCAGGCAACATCCAGGCACAGCTTTCGGGTTGGTTGACGAAGTTCCAGAACCGTTTGGCTTCGGCTTACGATCCAGAACTGGACCAGAACGTGTATCGTAACCTCGGCAATGTCGACAAATACGGTATCGATGGTTCGATTTCATATCAGCCAATTCCAGAATTGGCGTTGTATGTATTCGGTTCCTACTTGAAGTCGGAAATCAAGAACAACGTTGCTATCGGTGAAAACACCGACGGCACGCCCGTTTTTGCTGCGACTGCTGGCCAGCGTGAAGGTGGTTCGCCGAAATATTCGTTTGGTGGAACTGTACGCGGTGAAGTTGGACCAGTTGAACTTGGCATTACTGCAAAGCGCACTGGCCCACGGAACATCTTCGATACGGGCGCGGCAACCTACACAGGTTCGTTCATTCCAACTGGCGCTGTACCAAGCGGCACTTTGGGCACCGTAGCGCAGACCGAAATCTTTGGTGCAGCTGCGCCTGCATATTGGATGGTCAACCTTGATGCGAGCGTCAACCTTGGCTTCTTGGGTGTGAGCGACAAGACGCGCTTCCAGCTCAACGTCTACAACCTGTTCGATCAATTCTATGTCGGCGGTTTTGGCGGTGGTTTGGCACAGAGCGCATCATATAACCGTACAACCGGTGTTGCGACGTACGGTAGCCCCGGCTTCGTTCAAATCGGTGCACCACGCACTGTGAGCGGAACGATTACGTTCGTATTCTAAGTCATCGAACTAGAAAATTAAAAAGGGCGGGGCTTCGGCTTCGCCCTTTTTTTATGGGTAAATGCAGCTATCGAGGCCGTCGCGTTTGACGACGCGAATGCGGGCGGCG
>JAIXRT010000194.1 GCA_027485075.1 Cytophagaceae bacterium | reverse complement strand
TTCTTGCAAACAGTCAGCCGGTTTGTCATATGAAACTCCATAATGACATACATCGAAACAGATGTGAATATGTCGGCGCACCCAATCCTCCGGAATCCCTGCTGTGATAGCAAATGGAATCAAGGTATCTGTGTACCAATCAACGAATTCGCGGTGATTTTCTAGTAATCCATCCGGTTCTGGTTCGATATCAATATGAATCCATTTACCTGTTTTTTGCTCTGTTTGGGCCAAATAAGGAACGAGTTTTAACAATTCCATAGTAGCTTGACCGATTGCCGCTCCACGTTGATCCCACCAGAACTTATAGGATAGGGGAGATGTGGAAATTCCACCTTCATGCTGATCCGAGGGCAATAATTGAACCAATAAATCGATTAACCGCCGCGTATAATTCACGCGATCCTGTGTTGTCCAGTCGGGCGCATGCACCTGATCTTTGACTATCGTATTATGAAATCCCCCGTAAGGAAATCCATTGAGTGTAAAAATATAGATGTCTTCCTGAGCTAGCCAAGTTTTTAGGGCTGCTAGTTTATCGGGATCTTCGATTAAATCAATACTCGCCTGGTTGGCAATGCGTAATCCCAATCCCATCGCCTGGTCTGGGCAAACTTCTGTTTTTACCTTCGGAACGGTCGCTTGCAAATTGGCAAAATGTTCATCCCAAATCTCTCCCGGATGGATATTGCTGCAATAACTGAGGTGTCCGTGGGCTGTTTTCATCTTAGGCGTAGGTGGCAAGTAAAGCAACGGATGCTTGGATAGTCTTGAAGTCCATTTCGTGCACTTCTTCTCCTTTTCCTAGCGCTTTCAATAAAGTGATGGTCAAGTGACCACCCAAATGTTCTTGGAATTCTTGTAAGCCTTTGTGGAGGTTTTGGCATTCGTTTTCTGCCAATGCCGGATGGTATGCATCAAATCCTAGGCCTTTAATCACAGCCAAAATTCGTTCGCAATCGGATAAACTAATTGCTCCAATCAAGTGCGAATACACGCAATCTAAAGCAATACCAATCGCTACCGCTTCACCATGACGAATCTTGAAATCCGTTAAGTATTCTAATTTATGTGCTGCCCAGTGCCCAAAATCCAATGGACGAGCAGACCCCAACTCAAATGGATCTCCGCCCGAAATATGCTTCATGTGCAAGTCGGCACAGCGATAAATCTGTTCCACCATGGCATCTTCATCGCGGGCATTCATAGCTGAGACATTAGTCTCAAGCCATTCGAAAAAAGCTATATCTTTAATCAACGCAACCTTAATCGCTTCCGCTATTCCAGAGCGCCAATCACGATCTTCCAACGTCGCTAAAAATGCAACATCATTAAATACGGCTACAGCAGGAGCGAAGGTTCCCAAGAAATTCTTCTTTCCTAAGTAATTGACCCCATTTTTAACGCCTACCCCTGAATCATTTTGAGATAGAACGGTAGTAGGTATACGAATCAATTTAACGCCTCGATGGGAGATGGCTGCTGCATAACCCGACATATCCAAAAAGGCCCCACCACCTATGGCCGCTACAAAAGAGTGCCGATCGATGCGATGTTCGTCAATCGCACGTACCACTTCTTCATAAAATCTTGGATCGTTTTTACACCCTTCTCCTCCCGGTAAGACGAGCAATTCAGGGGCTAAATCGGCTACATTATTAGCTTCAAAATAGGTAACAATTGATTTTGTTAATGTTGGATGCGCATCTGCTACCCCTTTATCGATGACAAATAAGATGCGTTTGCGAAAATTACTTTGGCCGAAATTTGAGATAAATTCACACAAGGTTTTATTACTGCTTTCAAACAAGTGCTTCGTGAAAATCACTTGGTAATTAAAAGGAACCTGAAATTGCTGTTGTAATACGTGCATGAATATAAATTATGAAACGGCGAATTTTTTGCCCACCCACATGGATAATGGCAACAACGCTAAGGTAACAAAAGCCATGTAATATTGTTCACTTAAACTCACCCAAGCGGCATTCATTAAAATTAGTGTCAAAACTCCAGTCTTTACCGTTTGGCCTATATTTGGACCGATTGGTTTTTTAATGGCCGGGAATAATTTGGCAAAGATTAAATAGGCATGTACCAAAACGAATGGTAACATGTAAACCAATTTGCCAGCTTGATAGCCAACGGCTATTTGGCTTGCGTGGACGAAAATGAATAAAATGGCCGCGAACCATAACGGCGCCGACTGGCTTCCGTGGACCTCACCGCGACTGACTAATGTAATGGCAGCGATGTATATCAATGGAATTACTATCAAATAAAAATGTTCCAATACGCCTAGTTCATAAACGCTCATGCCTAACATCAAGTTGAATGCCCGACATAATCCCATATTAATAGGGCCAAAAATACGCATATGTTTGCCCTTGAAATCATAAAATAATGCATGAATGGTCACGAGCACTGCCACGATTCCGCTTAGTCTACTCTGCCAAAAAGCCAAGAATATACCCAATGATAATAAAACAATTCCACCAAATACCGCTTCTGCTCGTTGGATTCTACCGCTTGGCAAGGCGCGCTCTGGACGTTCTAGGATATCCAGTTCGTGGTCAAAAACATCATTAAATACAACTCCACCTGCATATAAACACATGGTTGAAATGCCTAAAAAAACGACTGGCCAAAATTGGTATTCTAAGGTTCCAAAGGTAAATCCTACAATGGCCATACCTGCCAATACATCCGTTAATGCCGTGATGACATTAGCTGGACGCATGAGTTCAAGAAAGGCTCTAATTTTACTGCGCATTAGCGAATGATTAAGGAGTCCTTGTCGATGCGTGGTGCTTGTCCTCCGCGTAAAACGGTATTACCATTGAATTTTTGTGTTTGATCTATTTCCAATCCATGGATGAAATCAGCTTCTTGAATCTGTCCACTTTGAGCAAATGCATCCAAAGCATTTTGATAAGTTACCAATCGAATATGTTCGTCCGGTACTTCTTTAATCTTCATCAAAGCCGCAGTCTTAGGTATCGCCAAAGGATCTGAAATTCCCCAGTCGGCAGCCGAGTTTACCATAATGCGTTCTGGTCCGTATTGTTTTACAATTTCCACCATGCGCTCATTGCCCATTTTGGTAAATGGATAAATCGTAAATGCAGCGTAAAATCCTTGATCTAAAACCGATTTCACGGTTTCTTCATTGTTATGGTCGATGATGACCATGTTCGGTGCGATACCATGCTCTAAAGCAATGGCCATGCTACGTTCCGTTCCTTTCTTCTTATCGCGGTGTGGTGTGTGAACCTGAACGGGCAAATTCATTTCCTTCGCAAGTTCTAATTGTGCTCGGTAATATTTTTCTTCAGCAGCTGTTTGGTCATCGAAGCCGATTTCCCCCACGCCCACCACGCCTTCTTTTTGTAAGAACAAAGGCAAAATTTCCATTACCTGTTCGGCTAAAGCTTCATGATTTGCCTCACGAGAATTCAATCCAATCGTACAATAATGTTTAATCCCAAATTGGGATGATCGAAAACGTTCCCAACCCACTAAGCTGGCGAAATAGTCTTTAAACGAGGCTAATCCGGTTCGCGGTTGGCCCAACCAAAATGCAGGTTCAATCAAGGCAACCACCCCAGCATCTGCCAAAGCCTGGTAATCATCCGTAGTCCGTGATGTCATGTGCACATGCGGATCAAAGAATTTCATGCCTTGGGTATATTGAGCAAATGTCCCATCCACTGCATGAGCCGTTGTTTTCTCTTGTTCAGTTCCTTCGAAATGAGAAGGATTTCCAATGGGTTTATGTTCTTGGCACATATATTAAGCGGTGTAAATCGGTTCGGGGTTTTCTAATTCATGCCAAATACCCTGCGTGCTGCCTGGAATTTGGACTTCTTGTTTTACTAAAGATGCCGCGAGGACGTCTCTTGAATTTTCTGACTGAGCTAATTTTTCAATGTCAGCCTGTAAGGTTTCGTTCATAAATCGAGGAACTAACCTCCATACTTGTGAAGGCACTCTTCGGTCTGCAGCCCATCGTTCATGTGCAAAATCGGAAAGCGTATTCGCTAAGTCTTGGTTTGAACGCTCATCCAATCCGATGATTTGGTGTATCGCTTTATCATTGAAAATACATTTTAAGACCAATTGGTTCCAAGCAGCTTCACTGAAATAGTCTTTTGGATAGGTATTTCCAAAGGCGATCGCATCGAATACGGGCCCCATGTTAGATCTTACCGCATCAGTTGCACGTAACAAATAGGTTGAAGGATTTGGTAAAAATGGTAATGAGCGAGTCAGTGCGACAGCTTCTTGCATTTCTGCGGTTTCGAATAATGAATCGATATTGGCTGCGTCTAATTGTATCAATATGTCCAAGCGAACGAGTTGGTCTAATGTCCAACTTGAAAACTCACTACTTTCAATGATTTTTTTAGAAATAAATCGGGGAACTTTTACAAAAGCTAATGCCAATGCTTTACCTGATAAGGTTTTTTGCTCAGCTAACCAAGATAATTCGGTTTCATTGGCAAAGGCTACAATGGTTTCGGTGATTTGTAAATTCGTTTTCACGGCTAATTAGGTTCCTTTCAACGAAAATACTAAAAAAAATGAGGATTTTTATGATTTGATGACTTGATCAATATTCTCCTCTGGTTTTATTTGGTAAGGTCCTTTTAAGCGAAAGAGAATAGGGAAAAAGTAATGATATAGCACAGCTAGTTTACGTCCAAAAATACGCTGGTTTTTTGTATCGTGGTTCCACGATTTTCCTGTTGATAGATTAAGGCCAACTTTCCAAATCCAGAAAATAGGAGCAATAACTGAATAGTTAAGATAAATTAGAAGAAAGGCAATTACCCCGTAGCTTTTTCTTATCCAAAGCAAATTAGATACTTGAATTTGGACTGAAAATCGATTGACCCAGGAGTATTCCGTGCGACGAAATTCATTTTCCTTGATTAAATGAATAAAGTGTACGTCTTCGAAATAAGCTAATTTACCCAACTTACTTAAGCGGAAACTCAGTTCAGCGTCTTCTGCGTACATGAAAAAATCCTCATCCCATCCGTTTAGTTTGAGCAGATTTTCCTTTGAAGCCATGAGAAAAGCTCCCACCAAATTGTTTGTTTCCTCTGAACGAGAAAATTTTTGATTCGGTAATAATGCATTGATCACTTGATGGAAAACTGGTTTGTTGGGAACGATGTAAAAATCTCTACGAACATCATTTAACGTTCGATAATAGGGTAATGGATTTTTGTTAATATCTAACTGAATTCCACCAATAGCTACAAGAGTTTGGTCCGCCATCAAATGTTTCCAAGCATTTCCGATACTGTTGTCAAATACAAGGGTGTCGGCATTTAGAAAAAGGATAAATTCTCCTGAAGCTTCACGTAAACCAATGTTATTTGCAGTGGAAAAACCTGTATTCCGTCCTGCGTCAACCCACTTAGTTTGAGGGAATTCACTTAAAATTTGTTGATTGGCAGTTGGAATAAAATGATTGTCAACAACAATGCATTCAAATTTTAGATTTTCCGTATGCTCGTAAATGCTACGCAAGCAATCTTGTAAGAGTGCTTCTGTTTGGTAGTTGACAAATACAATTGATACATCCATGCGACCCAAAATTAGTTTGATTTTATTTTAATTAGACCTCTCGCTGTGTATTTCTTTTCCATTGTCTTGGGATTTCTCTATATTTCCTATTCTAAAATATATCAAAATGAATTTACGTTTCCTGGTTTTCTTCATGCTATTCACTTGTATCCAAATGGGTGTTATGGGTCAAAATTTTACATTTGAGGCTATTAAATCATATGCTTTTCCCACGGAGTTAGTTCGGTCAAAACAAGGCGATAAAATTGCCTGGTCGATCGATGAAAAGGGTGTTCGTAATGTTTATGTGGCAGAAGCACCGAATTTTGTCGCGCGTAAATTGACAAATTTCAAGGAAGACGATGGTCAAGAAATAACTTCAATTTCCATTTCAGATGATGGCAAGTGGGTATTGTTTGTTCGTGGAGGAGATCATGGAGCTAATTTTGATGATGAAAAAGCCGTTAATCCTTCTGGAAATGCAGAGCCACAAACGGTACGTGTCATGCAAATTGCCTTTGTAGGAGGCCCCATACGTATTATTTCAGAGGGAGATTTTCCTGTCATTTCACCTGATAACAAGGTGGTTTCCTATATTAAAGAAGGCCAACCATGGGTTTGCAAATTAGATACGAATGAAAACGAGGACTTTTTAGAAGCTCCCGTACGTTTGTTTAAAACACGCGGTTCTGTGCATTCGTTGGCTTGGTCCCCTAAGGGAAATAAATTGGCTTTTGTTGCGAACCGAGACGATCATTCCTTCATCGGTTATTTTGAATTAGGGAAGTCGCAGGTAAATTGGCTTGATCCTGCTTTTGCGAAAGACTTTAGTCCGCGTTGGTCACCTGATGGAACTCAAATCGTATTTATTCGTACCCCTGCTTCTGGTGGATCTACCGACTCATTGACGCAAAGGAAGCGTATTCCATGGTCTATTCGGAAAGTAAGTTTGACGGAAGGTGAGAAGTCGTCCCTTGTATGGGAAGCGCCTAATACCTATCGTGGTTCTTTACCTACTACGCAAGGAGGTACCAATTTATTCTGGCCACGGATGGATCGTTTGGTGTTTACTTCCTACCACGACGGCTGGCCGCATGCCTATTCAATAGCTCCCGCAGGTGGGCCCACGTTGTTATTAAGTCCAGGTGATTTTATGGTTGAACACCTGCGCATTAGTGCGGATGGTAATTTGGTATTTTTTGATGCCAATACTGGTGCCGACATCACCGATAAGGACCGTCGGCATATTTGTCAGGTATCTGTTGATAAAGCGGACATGAAGGTTATGACTCCCGGAATTGGGATTGAATGGTCACCAATTTCTGTTGTAGGCGGTTACGTCTACATTGGAGCGGGAGCACAAATGGCACCACAAGTTATGTTGGCATCTGCAGGTGCGACTCGTTCGTTAACATCCAATTTGATTCCAGCAGAATTTCCGGAGAAATTATTGGTTCAACCTAAGCAAGTTATTTTTAAATCTTTGGATGGATTAACTATTCATGGTCAAGTGTTTGATTCTTCCAATGGTACGCAGAAAAAGCCAGCAATTATTTTTGTACATGGAGGACCTCCTCGTCAAATGTTGTTGGGTTGGCATTATTCCGATTATTATGCGAATGCTTATGCCTTAAATCAATATTTAGCAAATTTGGGATTTGTCGTTTTATCGGTCAATTATCGATTGGGGATCGGCTATGGGTATGACTTTCATAATCCCAAATCAGCAGGTCAATGGGGTGCATCTGAATATTTGGATATCAAAGCGGCAGGGGAGTGGCTGGCCCAACAATCCTTTGTGGATAGTAAAAAGATAGGTATATACGGAGGATCTTATGGAGGCTATTTAACTGCATTGGGATTGGCTCGAGATTCAAAATTATTTGCAGCAGGTGTTGATATTCATGGGGTTCATGACTGGGCGCACCAGCGAGAGATTCCCTTAGAATCTTTGTCTGGTCCACATAAAGCACCAGATGCTGATTGGGCTACGAGTTTATCCTTTCGTTCTTCACCGATATCTTCAGTAGATACATGGAAGTCTCCTGTGTTATTTATCCATGCGGATGATGATCGCAATGTGCCATTTAGCCAAAGCATTGATTTGATTAATCGATTACAGAAGAAAAAGGTACCGATGGAGACGATGGTTATTGTAGATGATACGCATCATTGGATGAAGTTTTCGAATGCTTTGAAGGTCTTTCAAGCGACTGCTGATTATTTCAAAGCCAAGTTGTTAAAGTAGGTTTCAAGGTGATTTTAGCTTAATTTTGCCGCATGCAAGAAAGACCTATTACCGACTGGCTTCCGTTGACAAAAAAGGAAGTTGAAAAACGTGGCTGGGATGAACTCGATGTCATTCTGATTTCAGGTGATGCTTATGTGGACCATCCGGCCTTCGGTACGGCGGTGATTGGTCGTATCATGGAAAGTGAAGGTTTGAAGGTGGGGATTGTGGCGCAGCCAAATTGGCAAGACGACTTGCGTGATTTTAAGAAGTTAGGTAAACCCAAATACTTTTTTGGTGTAACTGCAGGCTGTATGGATTCCATGGTGAATCATTATACGGCAAATAAGCGCCTGCGTTCAAATGATTCCTATACCCCAGGTGGTGAAGCAGGTTTTCGTCCTGATTATGCAACTACGGTTTATTCCAATATTTTAAAGGAGATTTACCCAGATGTTCCTGTGTTGATTGGTGGTATCGAAGCTTCATTGCGTCGTGTAACACATTATGATTATTGGGCTGATAAATTATTTCCATCGATTTTAGTGGATTCCAAAGCGGATATGTTGGTATATGGCATGGGAGAACAACCCTTGCGTGAAATCATCCGTGGTGTAAAATCTGGTAAGCAATTGTCGGAATTAACCGATATTAATCAGGTGGCATTTATTCAAAAGCAATCGGAAGCTTTACCGGTGGTGGGTGACTGGGAAACGGTGGAGTTGGCGAGTCATGAGGTTTGTTTGGAAGATAAGATTAAGTATGCGTCCAACTTCAAGATTGTCGAAGTTGAGTCCAATAAATGGCAAGCGAATCGGATTACACAGGCGGTTGGCGCTGATCTTCTAGTCATTAATCCGCCGTTCAAGACGATGGAAGAAGTGGAGATGGATAAGTCATTTGATTTACCATATACACGTTTGCCACATCCAAAATATAAGAAACGTGGCCCAATCCCGGCTTATGAGATGATTAAGTTTTCGGTGAATATGCACCGAGGCTGTTTCGGGGGTTGTAGTTTTTGCACGATTTCAGCGCATCAAGGGAAATTTATTGCTTCTCGGAGTGAGAAGTCGATTATGAAGGAGGTGGATGAAATTACGAAGCATCCAGAATTCAAAGGTTACATTTCAGATTTAGGTGGACCCTCTGCGAACATGTATCGTATGAAAGGGAAGGATGAGTCGATATGTGCCAAATGTGTGAGTCCATCATGTATTCACCCAGTTATTTGTAATAATTTAGATACTAACCATACGCCTTTGACGGAGATTTACCGCAAGGTGGATGCGCACCCAAGAATTAAGAAGGCGTTTGTGGGATCGGGTGTTCGCTATGATTTATTGGTGGATGACTTCAATAAGAACAATCAGGATGGCAATCACGATGAGTATATGGAGCAATTGATTACGCGCCATGTATCTGGTCGATTGAAGGTTGCCCCGGAACATACTTCAGATGCTACATTACGTGTGATGCGTAAGCCATCTTTTAAGTATTTTCATGCGTTCAAGAAGAAGTATGATGAAATTTCTGCCAAATTTGGTTTAAAACAGCCTTTGATTCCCTATTTTATCTCTTCACATCCGGGATGTGAGGAAGAGGATATGGCGAACTTGGCTGCGGAAACAAAGGATTTAGGGTTTCAGTTGGAGCAAGTTCAAGACTTTACGCCTACTCCAATGACGGTGGCGGAAGTTATCTATTATTCGGGAGTACATCCGTATACGTTGCAGCCAATTAAAACGGCAAAAACGCGTGAGGAAAAGCAGAATCAGAATAAATATTTCTTTTGGTACAAGGCGGAGTATAAGGATTGGATTAGAAACAGATTGACTTATCTAAAGCGGCCAGATTTGGCTCAGCGCTTGTTAGGGTTTAGAAATAATAAAACGGGTTGGAAGAAGTAAGTAGTTTCATAAATATTGAATAGCATGGATGATAATGAAGAATTGGTAGTTCGCGATAGTAATGGTGCGGTGTTGAAGGATGGAGACTCTGTTACAGTGATTAAAGATTTGAAAGTGCGTGGATCTTCAAGTGTTATTAAACGGGGGACCATGGTTAAGCATATTCGATTGACGGATGTTGCGGATGAAGTGGAAGGTAAAGTGGAGAAGTCTGTGATGGTTTTGAGAACGGAATTTTTGAAGAAAGCATAAGTTAGTCACTAGTCAACAGTCGCAAGTCATTAGTCGGTGGTTGGTAAACCTTAAATTCTAATATATGAAAGCTAATGTTGTGTTATTACTTGTTCTAGCAATCGTATTGTTATTCAATTCTTATGAATTGATAAGTGAAACAACAGCTAAATCCACTCCAAAAACATTAACAGCTGCTGAGAATAAAGCTGCATTAAAGAAGTGGGAAGCGAGCCCAGATGGCATTCATTTCAAAAATTGGGAAGCATCTCCTGCGGGGAAAAAAGTACAAGCTGGGGCTGCTAAAATCAGAAAATTTGTTCGGAGTAACTCGAATATGCAGGGCATTGTGACCTCTCTATCACTTCCAGAAGGCTCAAAATTAGGCTTTGGCGTAATGGTTAAGATTGAAAGTGAAGAATATATTTTGTCTATGGGTCAAGTCTCTAAAGCGGAATTGGCAAATTTGAAAAGTCTCAAAGTGAATGACAAAGTTATCATCAGAAGTCATTTTGTATCAAAGGCGCCGAAGTATGCCTATCCAATTGTTAATGGTGACTACCTCGAAAAAGACAATAAGGTGGTATACAAGCGGGTGGCTAAAGGTGGATGTTAATATTTTTACTCTTCCTCAACCTCTGGCTCTTCGTCTTGCACCAAACCTTGATTTAGTTTCTTAGTGGATTTGATCCCTAGTTTATGTAGGTTTTGAGCTCTATTGACTAGGTTTCCTTTGCCGGTGCTTAATTTGTTTAGGGCATCATGATGCGCATCTTCTGCTTTTTTGATGTGCTTTCCTACATCTTCCATGTCTTTCGTGAATCCAACAAATTTGTCATATAAATCACCCGCTTGACGCGCAATTTCGATGGCATTTCTAGTTTGATATTCAGTCTTCCAAACGGATGCGATTGTTCTTAATGTTGCTAAAAGGGTAGAAGGGGAGACCAATACAATTTTACGGTCCCAGGCATAATTAAACAAGCTGGTGTCTTGGCTGATTGTAGCCACGAATCCTGATTCAATAGGGATAAAAAGTAGCGTAAAATCTGGGCTTGTTAAATCTAATGCGGTGTGGTAATCTTTCGAAGAGAGCTCTTTAATATGTGTTTTTAAGGATTCTATATGTGCCTTTAGGGCCAAATCCTTTTCCATTGTTCCTTCTTCCGCACTCGTATATCGCTCGTAAGCAACTAATGAAACTTTACTGTCGATGATAAGGTTCTTGTTATCTGGTAAAAAGATAACTGCATCTGGCTTGATGGTTTCATTGATTTGATTTTTTGTGACGAATTGGGTTTGATATTCCACCCCATTCTTTAAACCAGAGCTTTCTAATACTTTCTCCAAAATCATTTCACCCCAATTTCCTTGGGATTTATTGGAGCCTTTGAGGGCGTTGGTCAGGTCTTCTGTTTTTTGAGTTACGGTTTGATTTAGGTTGGTTAAATTCTTTATTTGCTCCAAAAGCACCGTGTTTTGATGTAAAGAGTTTTTTTGACCTTCATTTACTTTCGTTTCAAATGCTTGTAATTTCTCTTTTAATGGGTTCAAAACGTCGTTCAACTTAACTTGTTGTTGGTCGCTGAGCATACGGCCTTGTCGGAGCACCGATTCATTACTAATATCTGTCAACATTTTCCGCAGTTTATCTTCGTCGGCTTTTTGGTTGTCGATGGTTGCTTTGAGTGTCTCGTTTTGGCCTTCGAGTTGGGATAATTTCCCAAACATCGATTTATTCTCTTGCTCAAGTGTGTCTGCTTTGGTTTGTATGCTGCTTAATTGCGCCAATTGACTCGTTAATAGCGTTATTTTACCTTGAAGTAGGAGGTAGGTGGTTCCTGCTCCGGCGATACAGGCGATGAGGATATAGAGAATTGTCATGTCGCAAATATAGGGAAAAGAGTGGCAAGTCGCTAGTAGTCGTCAGTCGCTAGTCCCTAGTCGCTAGTCCGAAGGGAATGAGTCCGGAGGAGAGATATGAGGTGAGAAGTAAGAAGTAAGAGTTCTGCTACTTTCACATTCATCCGGACTGACGACTAGCGACTGTTGACTGACTACTAGCCACTGATTACTGGCCACTGACTACTTTTTAGCCAAAAAAAAACCGCTCTCCT